>NZ_WTKS01000115.1:0-360 GCF_011378625.1 Pseudoalteromonas sp. c7(2019)
ATGGGATAAATTTAAATAGGAACGGCAGTGAAATAAACACTAATAATGCAAAGATAATAATGGCAGGACGTCGCAACATAATAATATTGAGCGCATTGCTATATTTATTCGTTAAGCCGGTTAGCGTTCTATCAACAGCACGTTCAAATCTATTTGGCTGATGATTGATGGTCAACATTTTACTACACATCATCGGAGATAGTGTAAGTGCAACAATACCTGATACAAATACTGCACCTGCTAACGTTAAAGCAAACTCGGTAAAGAGTGACCCTGTAATACCGCCCATTAATGCAATAGGTGCGTATACAGCTGCTAAGGTGATGGTCATGGAAATAACCGGTACTGCAATTTCACGCG
>NZ_WTKS01000116.1:0-359 GCF_011378625.1 Pseudoalteromonas sp. c7(2019)
GACGTCTCCACTCTGAATTTCTGCTATATAAGGGTCTTCAAAATTGGATAAAGAGAATTGTTGTCGCAGATCGTGTTTATAGATATCGCCTTGTAAGGTTAACCATTGATCATCATTTAGTTCTAAATCAAACCGTAATCCCGTTTGTAGATATTGCCCTTCATTACCTTGATCATGGCCAGAAAGATCTTTTGATTCTTCCAACTTTCTGCCATTCACATATGCTCGGAATTTAGTATTTTCATTAATTTCAGCCCCTTGACTGGCACCTACTCCTTGAGACTCGGTTCCCATAGTGAGTGAAAGAGCGCCACCTTCTTTTCCAGTGGCTTCTTTAGTAATGATATTAATAACACCAT
>NZ_WTKS01000117.1:0-358 GCF_011378625.1 Pseudoalteromonas sp. c7(2019)
GCAAATGCACTACTGGAAAGACTGACAATGAACAGTAACGATGAAAAAAAATGCTTTAAAAAGGGCATGAAAACTCCGAGAAAATACCAAATGAAATAGTTTGTAGCATAAATACAGTCTGTGACCGAATAAAAATTAAAAAGTTCGCCACGATCACCCACAGTTGACCGTCAATAACCTGAATTTATTGCACTTTAAATGCAATAATTAATGAAAGAATTTATATCGTTATTTATATGTTTATTTATATAACAACAAAGTAATCCCTTTGCTTAAGTTACGACGTATAAGGTGTACAATTGTAAAATATAAAACAACAATAGATATTACTGTATTGCTGTTATTGATTAAAAGTACG
>NZ_WTKS01000118.1:0-358 GCF_011378625.1 Pseudoalteromonas sp. c7(2019)
CCGCCACTACTGTGTTGACGCGGAACGATACCTAAAGACGCTGAAACATCGCGGCCTCTTTTATAGTTACTGCCATTTCCAACTTCATTGAAATAGGCGCTTGATACCATAGGACCAAATCCAGGTATTGTTTGGAGCCGTTGGCAAATATCATTATTTTTTGCTGTTTCAACTATTAATGTACTGTAAGTTTCAATGCAGCTGTCTAAGTTACTCAATTGTGTTTCTAACTGCTTTAGTACCGCTTTAAATGCGCCTGATAATCCGGTATTTTCATCTTCTAAAATTAGGGGGATACTTTTGCGTATTGTGTTTACACCCTGATTTAAAATAATTCCGTATTCAGCAGTTAAGCCTC
>NZ_WTKS01000119.1:0-357 GCF_011378625.1 Pseudoalteromonas sp. c7(2019)
TTTCCTGCGGCAGAGAAAGCGATGGTTCGTTCAATGCTGTCTGAATCCTTACAAGCGGTTATTTCACAAACGCTATTGAAAAAATTCGGTGGTGGACGTATTGCTGCTCATGAAATTATGATTGGTATTCCGGCTATTCGTAATTTAATTCGCGAAGACAAAATTGCGCAAATGTATTCAGCAATACAAACGGGTAAAATACATGGTATGCAAACACTTGATCAATGTTTACGAGACTTGATTAGCCAAGGGCTAGTTTCTTTTGAAGATGCCTCTCAAAAAGCGGTTGATCCTAAGTCTTTAACATAAACAAATAAGGTATAATTTATCAATCTATTTAGTCTGATTTTTAGAAAA
>NZ_WTKS01000120.1:0-354 GCF_011378625.1 Pseudoalteromonas sp. c7(2019)
GTGATTGGTATTAATCTACTTTACTGGCTAAAAATTTACTTTTTCATTACAAGTATTGCAAAGTGAATAACTACTTACTTACATTCATTTATGTCCTAAATTGAAAGGTTGTAACCTTAAAGAAAGTAAGCTCTGCGTAAGCGAATATAAAATTGGCATTATTGTTATTAAAGAAGGTTTTATAGGATAAAAGAGGTAAAAAATCTGAGTAATTAATGTTGATCTAACCAAAGAGCAAGTAACCACCTATAAAGAACGGCGGTATTATTTGCTTTGAATTTCATTAGTTGGTCAATAAGAGGTTTTTATTTTGCTGTTTTTTCCATTGTTTCTGAAATATTCACATTTTGGCTT
>NZ_WTKS01000121.1:0-350 GCF_011378625.1 Pseudoalteromonas sp. c7(2019)
TTTTAAGTAATTTATTCACAAAGAGGCTAAGAGGGCGCTGCGCTTTAGAGAAGTAAAAATAGATAATTACTATGTTTTATGTTTTATGTTTTCTCATTTACTCCTCTTTTGCTTCTCTTTGTGCAATAAGATTTTAAGTGATTTATTCACAAAGAGGCCAAGAGGTCGCTGCGCTTTGAGAAGCCAAAAGTAGGTAACAAGCAGTTTTAAATGTTAAAAGCTGCGCTTTTCGCGTGAGCAAGCTCTACGTCTACAGTCAAAACTTAACGCTGTGGTTAAATTACGTGTAGACGCGCAGCTTGCTGGCGTGACGAGCGAAGCTCGTAATTTATATGCTTTGGTGTCTTATC
>NZ_WTKS01000122.1:0-347 GCF_011378625.1 Pseudoalteromonas sp. c7(2019)
ATGATGCAGGTAAACTTAACGAGTCAAAAGCGATTTATAGTTTGAGTTGGGAAGCTGAAATAGCAAAACGTGATAGAGCACAATGTGTTGCAACGGGATACTCTTGTCGTAGCCAGGTAAAACGTATTGAGGGTGAAACACTTAAGCATCCAGTACAAGCATTACTGAGTTTATTATAAGACGCTGAATGAAAGTAGAGGCCAACAGAATAGTAGAGGGTGCAATGAGTATTTGGAAAAAAAGCACAGAAATAAGTCGCTTAAATACAATAAGTGAAAATACTATTATTGAACTGTTAGGCATCGAATACACTAAGGTCGGTGATAATTTTATCCAAGGTACTATGC
>NZ_WTKS01000123.1:0-346 GCF_011378625.1 Pseudoalteromonas sp. c7(2019)
GCCCTGGTTGCAGTAACGATGGCATTGAAGCAGGTGATTATACGCAAGTGAGTTTTTACCGTTTAGATTTACAACAGTAAAGTTAAATGAAACAAATAAAATAAATTAAGTGGTGTCGTGTTTTACAACGATCGCCACTTACTTCTTTCTATTTCAATAAGCATCTTGAATTTAAATCTAAACCTAATAGCTGATAACTGGATTTGTACTGAACAAGTAACCATCGAAGTCTGGATGGTCAATATCCGATAAACTGAATAATGTTTGTTTTACATTTTCTAAATGCTGCCACATTGCATCTCGAGCGCCAGCCGCATCTCTACGTTGTAAGCTAGCTAAAATCTTT
>NZ_WTKS01000013.1:0-136170 GCF_011378625.1 Pseudoalteromonas sp. c7(2019)
ATAGTGTAGCATTTGCTATGTGAAAGTAGGACATTACCAGGCTTCAAATTGTAAAAAGCCCGAATCTAACGATTCGGGCTTTTTTACGTCTACAGAAAGGTAAAATACGCACAATTAACACACTTTCACATCAACACCTATCACGTAGGGCGGGCGTAGCGACTACCGACGTTAAAATCATGAAAAATCCCTCAATAACTCAGTCGGCCAATACAGTAGCATTTGCTACGTGACTCTCCACCGCTGTGGGCACTACGACATCACCAGGCTTCAAATTGTAGAAAGCCGAATCTAACGATTCGGGCTTTTTTACGTCTGCAGAAAAGTGAAATGCGCGCAATTAACACACACTCACATCAACACCTAGCACGTAGGTTGGGCGAGCGCTGCGACTCCCGACGCTAAAATCACATCGAGAATAGCTACAGTGTTCTTATTTCACGAGCTGGGTTACCCGCTACTACAGTATTAGGCATTACATTTTTAGTAACCACAGCACCCGCACCCACAACACTATTTTCACCAATACTCACACCCGCTAAAATAATAGCACCTGCGCCAACCCATACGTTATTGCCTAACGCGATAGGTGCTGCAAAGTTTTCCTTATTAAGCCTTTCTGCTGGATTAGTAGCATGTGACACAGCTAAAAGCTGAACGTTCGGGCCTATTAAGCAGTCATCACCTATGGTGATTGAGTGATTGGCTAATGGCGAGTCGAGAAGTGTGCAATTAATATTCATAAAAGTACGATCACCAATAACTATTTGATTGCCGTAATCGCAATGAAAACCTGATTCTATAATTACACCATCACCCGACTTTAAAAATAACTCTTTGATACGTTTTAAGTTGCCTTTACTTGGGCTCTTATTAAATAAACGGCAGGTTTCACCTGCTTGCTTTCGCTGTGCTAAGTATTCTTTACTGATACTGTTAAATGACTGCATTGTATTTATCTTTATAACTTAATTAGTTATAGCTTACCGTACTTTTAGTTTTATTATTATTAGAATAAAACTGTGTTTTTTTTGCTCGTTCACTTGCCATTTAAGTTGTTTCGTTTAAAATCGCATAACTTTCGAAATGAAACTTAATTCACGATCTTTATGACTAAACGAAACACACAGCAGCGTCGTCACAATATACTGGTTCAAGTTAATGAATTAGGTGAAGTAGCCGTTGAAAAGTTAGCACAGCAGTTTCAAACATCTGAAGTAACCATTCGAAAAGATTTAACCTCGCTTGAAAAAAGTGGCTTATTACTTCGCCGCTACGGTGGTGCTATTGCACTACCTAAAGAAATTGTTAGCGATGAAGTAGATTCAAAGCGCAAAGTCGCAATAGCAAAAGCAGCAGCAAAACTTATAAAAGATCATAACCGCATTATTATTGATAGCGGACGCACTACGGCAGCTATGATCCCTGAGCTTGCTGATAAGCGTGGGCTAGTTGTTATGACCAACGCTATTAAAGTAGCGAGTCGTTTATTAGCACTCGAGAACGAGCCGACACTTTTAATGACCGGCGGAACGTGGGATCCACATTCTGAGTCATTTCAGGGGCAAGTTGCTGAAAATGTATTATGTTCTTACGACTTTGATCAGCTATTTATTGGCGCTGACGGCATAGATGTAAAGCGCGGTACTACTACCTTTAATGAGCTAGTTGGTTTAAGCCAAGTTATGGCAAAAGCCGCTCGTGAAGTAATTGTAATGGTTGAATCAGATAAGATTGGCCGAAAAATACCAAATTTAGAATTACCGTGGAAAATAGTAACCACATTAATAACCGACGATGGCTTAGCAGACGATAAGCGCAAAGCAATTGAGGCGTGTGGTGTAAAACTAATTTGTGCAGAGATTATACAATAGCTACTCAGTAGCAAGTATTTTAAAAATTAATGGAGACACTATGTGTGGAATAGTTGGGGCAGTTGCAGAACGTCCAGTAAACAAAATTTTAGTTGAAGGCCTTAAGCGCCTAGAATACCGTGGTTATGACTCAGCAGGCGTAGCATTGCTTGATGGCAACACACTTAATACTGTTAAAGCAGTGGGTAAAGTAGTTAACGTAGAAGCAGCTCTAGAAAAAGCAGGTGTTAGCGGTCATACAGGTATTGCACATACGCGCTGGGCAACACATGGTAGCGTTACAGAAGCAAATGCACACCCACATGTATCAAACAACCAGTTAGCACTTGTGCACAATGGTATTATTGAAAACCACGTGAGTCTACGTACAGCACTTAAAGCAGATGGTTACGAATTCTTATCAGACACTGATACAGAAGTAATGGTGCATTTAATTCACCAACTTCGTAAACAACACACAACGTTACTTGCATCAGTACAAGCAGCTGTTAAACAGTTTGAAGGCGCTTTTGGTACTGTTGTATTTGATAAAGACAACGATAACGAAATCATTGTAGCGCGCTCAGGTAGTCCTCTTGTTATTGGTTTAGGCCTTGGCGAAAACTTTATTGCGTCTGATCAGTTAGCATTACTACCTGTTACTCGTAGCTTCATCTTTTTAGAAGAAGGCGACGTAGCACGTATTACACGTGACACAGTAGAAATTTTTGATGCAGACGGTAACGCAGTTGAGCGTGAAGTGATTGAATCAAACATTACGCAAGATGCATCAGGCAAAGGCGATTACCGTCACTACATGCTAAAAGAAATTTACGAGCAGCCACTTGCTGTACGTAATACTCTTGAAGGGCGTTTAAACGACGACCGTGTAGCAATTGATGCCTTTGGCGAAAGCGCTCAGCAAATATTTAAAGATGTAAAACATGTGCAAATTATTGCCTGTGGTACGTCTTATCATTCAGGTATGGTTGCACGTTACTGGCTTGAGCAGTTTGCGGGTGTTAGCTGTAATGTAGAAATAGCTTCTGAATTTAGATACCGTCAGTCGTTTGTTCATGAAAATAGCTTACTTGTTACTATTTCTCAATCGGGTGAAACTGCCGATACGCTAGCTGCATTACGCCTAGCTAAAGAGCAAGGTTACATGGCCTCAATGACTATTTGTAACGTACCTGGTTCATCGCTTGTACGCGAATCAGACCTTGCCTTTATGACTAAAGCAGGCGCTGAAATAGGCGTGGCATCTACTAAAGCATTTACTACGCAGTTAGTTGGTTTGTTAATGCTTACTGCGTCTATAGCGCAGGAAAAAGGCCTTGATCAAAGCGCAATTGTAAATGCAATTAAAGTACTTCCAGCTAAGTTAGAAGAAACATTATTACTCGCTGATGGTATTGCAGATCTTGCAGAAGAGTTTGCCGACAAACACCACTCACTGTTTTTAGGCCGTGGCTCGCAATACCCAATTGCAATGGAAGGCGCGCTTAAGCTTAAAGAGATTTCGTACATTCATGCAGAAGCCTACGCCGCTGGCGAGCTAAAACATGGCCCACTAGCACTTATTGATGCCGACATGCCAATTATTGTTGTAGCACCAAATAACGAATTGCTAGAAAAACTTAAATCAAACGTAGAAGAAGTACGCGCACGTGGCGGCATTATTTACGTATTCGCAGATAAAGATTCACACTTTGAGTCAGACGACACAATGCGTGTAATCAACGTAAACCACACTGACGACATTATTGCGCCAATTGTTTACACCTTGCCATTGCAGCTACTGTCGTACTACGTAGCGGTAATTAAAGGCACTGACGTTGACCAACCACGTAACTTAGCTAAATCGGTTACGGTTGAGTAAAATCAATAGGTTGGTAATTACCTGTTAAAGATAAAAAGGCGCTCAATGCGCCTTTTTTTGTACCTCAAAGCCTGTTAGATTAAATAACACACTATTTTCTAAAGGATTAGCTATGCGTTTATTCACTGCATTTTTATATGTAGCTTATTTATAGTTTCTAATAACACACCAGCTGAGCCTGATTTAAAACAGCAAACCATTAGCTATACGCAACAAACACATACTATCAATTCAGTAATTTTAAATGAGCTACGTACCGTTGTAGTTCAACTTCCAAAGAGTTACCAAGCTAATGCAGACAAAGTTTATCCTGTAATTTATCGCCTAGATGGCGCGGGTAATATACCGCTTATAAGTGTTGTAATGGATCGGCTGCAAAATAATAATCGTGCGCCTGAGGTTATTATTGTCGCTATTGAAAACACTAATCGCTTAAGAGATTTATACCCCACAGTTAATAAAGAGCGACAAGGCCCGGTAGGTGAAGGCGGAGGCGCAGCAAAGTTTTTGACGTTCTTTGAGCAAGAGCTCATTCCTTTAGTTAATAAGAATTATCGTACGCATAATTATAAAGTGATTGCTGGCGCATCTGCTGGTGGTGTATTTACGCTATATGCGTTGCAGGCAAATCCTGAGTTATTCCAAGCGCATATTGCGTATAGCCCAGCGGTTTGGTGGAACTATGGCGCATCGGTAAAAAGTACAAAATCGTTTATAGCTAAAACGAAAAAGCTTAACTGTTACGTTTACATCAATATCGGAGAAGAAGCTGGCATAATGCGCGAAAGGTACGATGAATTGCAGCAAGCTATGCAATCGTATAAAGTGCGAGAGCTACGCTTCTTTAGTGATGCGTTTGATGGTGTCTCGCATAACCTGACTTCGGTTGCTGGTTCATTTAATGCATATCACAACTTATTTTTGCCTAAACAAATGCCCATAAGTGATTTAACTGACGATGTAGCCTCTATTGATGCTTATTATCAAAACTTATCTCAACAATGGGGCGAGCAGATTGCGCCACCGGATCGCGCTGTTAGATCACTCGGTTATAACTTAACGGGCAGCAAGCAATTTGACCGTGCTATTGAAGTGTTTAAGTACAATATAAAAAATCACCCAAAATCAGTCGATGCGTTTTCAGCCTTATCTTATGGCTATGAAATGCAGGGTGATACTCGCCAAGCGCTTGAACAGATGGAGTCTGCTTTAGAGATTGCAGACGACTCATATCCTTATATAAATTACTTAAAAGAAACAAAAGCTAGGTTGCAAGCAGGACTGAGTAAGAGCTAATAATATTGTCAACTTAGTTGATGGATTCTTATTTAACGAACATTATTACGTTGCTTACTAAGGCTTTATCAATAGTTAGGTCGGTTGCAATTTATAGTTTATGTCAGTTTTGTTTAACTTATTTATATCTTCCTATAAACAACAGCTTATGTTTTTATCTTGATTTTTTTTGCCGTGTTTTTTCTTTTTTCAGTGCCGTATTATTTTTAGGCAGAGGTGATTTGGGTTATACTAAAACAAATCATTACGTAGGAGAATTAACCATGACTGCAACTGACCGTATTTATCAAAAAATAAAGCGTTCTCGCCGCTATGTGTTTGAACGTAAAGATTTCGACAATTATGCAAGCTACGATCAGGTTGGTCGTGTGTTAAAGCAATTAGTCGATAAAGGCATACTGATGAAAATTGGCTATGGTTTATATACTAAAGCAATGATTAATAGTCTTACTAACAGTCCGATGCCAACAAGCCCTGGCGGCACTGATGCGATCATGCGTGAAATTTTAAAGTTACGCGGTGTAGACTTTGAGATGGATGCGATGTCATTGAGGAGCATTAACGGTAAATCTACCCAAATACCTGCGTCCATCAAATACAGCTGGAACTCTAAGCAATTTAACCGAAATCTTAAAGTTGGCAATAGGGTATTGAGTTATCGTAAATGAGTATCCCAAAACTGACAAAACAGTTTATTGAGGCATCTGATGCATTGGATTTAGGTAATCCATCGATTCCAGAAAAAGCTTATTGGGTAACCTTTAATTCATTCAAGCACCTAGAATAAAAGGATTGTTCTAAACACATTAATTAAGCGCCGGATAAACCTAAGCCTATAAATATCACAAACCTGTTCGTAACTTGTAGCTCAAAACTTGCTGCTGTTACCTAAAAGACATTTAAATCACTAACCCCTACTTCATAAGCTCTAAATACGCTAAAATTGCAGGCTGTATTTTTCAACTTATCCAACCATGAAAAACCTACTTGATAGAGCCGCAGATGAATGCCCTTTTGGGGTTGGCCATTTTCGCTAATGCGGTGGTTGAAGAAAATAAGAGTGCGTAATTTTATTATTTGTAATTACAAAGGTAGTTCTACTAAGATTGCAATCAGAGGCTGTGGACCTGACATCTAAAGATCATAGTAAAATTTGAACACGATTGAGAAGTAGCAAAGCAGCTAATTCAATTAGGTTTTGAAAAAACTAGGAAAAACATGTTAACAGGCAAACTTAGTTTAACTGAATGTAACGGATAAAAAATGACTGAATTAATATCGGATGAAAAAGCGCCGAATGGTGAGTTTCTTTTTTTTACCTCTGAAGATGGTAAAGCAAGGGTTGAGTGCCGTTTTGAATCTGATACCTTGTGGTTAACACAAGCTTCAATTTCAGAGCTGTATCAAGTAACACCTCAGGCTATTACTCAGCATATTAAAGCTATTTTTGATGAAGGCGAACTTGAACAAAATTTAACTTGTAAGCATTACTTACAAGTTCAAATGGAAGGCGGTCGATCTGTGGAGCGCAACAAGCTGCACTATAACCTTGCTATGATTATTGCCATTGGTTACCGAGTTAGGTCAAATAGAGGTAACCAATTTAGACGCTGGGCCACGCAAACCTTGCAAGAGTACCTTATTAAAGGGTTTGCAATGGACGATGAAAGGTTAAAGAACCCAGCCGTTGATAACTCTTTAGTGCCAGACTATTTTGATGAAATGCTTGAACGCATTCGTGATATTCGCACCAGTGAACGTAGAGTGTATTTACGGGTGCGTGAGATATTTGCGATGGCTGCAGATTACGAGCCCAGCAATAAAGAAACAACACATTTTTTTCAAAGTATTCAAAACAAATTACACTATGCCACAACCGGTATGACCGCAGCTGAGCTTATTGTTACACGCGTAGATGCCGATAAACCCAATGCAGGATTAACCGTTTTTAAAGGTGATGAAGTACGTAAAGGCGATGTGACCATCGCTAAAAATTATTTGACCCAAGAAGAAGTTAGCGAGTTAAATAGAATTGTTACTATGTGGCTTGATTTTGCTGAAGATCAAGCACTACGTCGTAAGCAAGTGTTTTTAAATGATTGGGATGAAAAACTAGATAGCTTTCTTGAATTTAATGATCGAAATGTATTGCAAGGCAAAGGGCATATTTCGAAACAACAGGCAGATATTAAAGCTAAACAGGCTTATGAAAACTATGAAGCAAAGCGCCGAGCTTTAAAAGAAGAACAAGGGCTACAAGACAGTATCGCCGCGTTGCGCGCCATAACGAAAAAGCAATAGTAGCAATTAGCAGATACATTTCACTATTTCCAATCAAGGATGTCGAACTTTAACTTTTTATCGAAATGCTCTGAGTTACAAAGCACACTAAGTAGTAGAACTATGAAGGATAAAAGTACGTTTTGGGAATCTGATTTTTAATTTTCTTCATAAAAAAGTCGGCTGAGGCGAATGATTATTTAGGTATATGAGACCAATATATTTGCCTTAAAAAGTATTTCTCGTTAGCCTCGGTGCATTATTATTTTCTGTGATTTTTGTTATGAGTGAATACCAGTTATATCAATTTCAAGCCATTGATGCCCCTTTAACGCATCAACAAAAACAGCACATGCAAGGTTTATCTTCACGGGCGCAAGTTACCGCTTATAGCGCGCAATATCAATATCACTATAGTGACTTCCCCGAAGATATAAACACGGTGTTATTGTATGGTTTTGATTTGGCGCTGTATCAAGCCAATTGGGGAGCTGTGCAGCTATTAATTCGGTTACCCGCAGGGTTAGTGGATGTAGATAAATTACGGGTATTTAGCATTACTGATTTGATTAGTGTGTACGAAGAGCCAGATTCAATTGTGCTTGATATTAGTTTTGATGAAGAAGGTGGTCGTTGGATTGAAGGTAGGTGTGAGCTGGCTGAAATAGCAGACATCCGTGCCATGATACTTAATGGTGATTATCGACCATTGTATTTAATGTGGCTAAAAGTAGTGCAATGGGAAAGTGATGTTGCTGCCGCTAGCATGATGATACCTGCTGGTTTTAACTCTCTTGAACCATCGTTGCAAGCATTAGCTGAGTTATTTGAATTAGAGAGAGACTTGATTACTGCTGTTGCTAAATGTAGCCCTGAGCTTTCAGGTGTGCCTAAGTTAATGACCTTGGGTAGTTTATCAGCACAAGAGTGCACCGTCTGGTTGCAACGATTGTTGGATGCAGAACCATTGTTAGTGGAAAAACTCACCCAGCGTTTGACGCTCAATACCGATGAAGTTGCATCTTCTGATCCCGTAACAGTGAGTTCTTTATTAAAGCAAGCGGAGCAAATAAAATCGCAGCGTGTAGCAGCGATAGCTGAAGCTAAGCAGCAAGAGCGCTTGGCATACCTTACATCTCTTATACCTAAACAAACGCAGCTTTGGCAAACGGTGCTGGAGTTGATAGAGCAAAAGCAAGCCAAGCCCTATGACCAAGCGATTATGATATTAGTCGATTTGTCTGAGTTAGCTCAAATGCAGCATCACAGTGCTGAATTTAAAGTGAAAACAAATGAGTTGCTGGCACGTTATTCAAACCGTTCAGCACTAAAGAGTAGATTTAAATCAGCCCAATTACTTTAATTTTTATCCCCTAATTTTGTAAGGAAATAGTTAATTTAGATATTGTAACTTCAAAGATCATTATTACGGTGCTTAATAACCTAATTGTAAATAATTAGGTCGATTGCAATTATAAATTCATGTCTGTATTAGAGGATGTATTTATAATTCTTTTAAACATGAAGTTATGTGTATGTCATTGATGGTTTTTGTCGTGTTTTTTATTTTATTTATGCCGTATTATTTTTAAACAGTGTTTGATTCAAGCTATATTAAAAAATCATAACGTAGGAGAATTAGCCATGACTGCAACTGACCGTATTTATCAAAAAATAAAGCGTTCTCGCCGCTATGTGTTTGAACGTAAAGATTTTGACAATTATGCAAGTTATGATCAAGTTGGTCGTGTGTTCAAGCAATTAGTCGATAAAGATATTTAAATCACTAACCCCTACTTAATAAGCGCCAAATACGCTAAAATTACAGGCTACTTTTTTAGCAATAAGCCCACAATTTTATGACCTCAGCAACAAGCCCTAGCACGTTTACCGAACTTGGCCTTATTCCAGAGCTATTAGCTCGTTTAACCGATTTGGAATATACCCAGCCTACGCCAATTCAAGCTAAGGCTATACCTAGTGTGCTTGCGGGCAGTGATTTAATTGCGGGGGCAAATACTGGCTCAGGTAAAACAGCTACATTTGCTTTGCCTATGCTACAAAAGCTATTTTTAGAGCAAGGCTCTAAAAAAACAGCGAGCAAAGGTAACTTTGTAACGGGGCTTATTTTGGTACCTACCCGTGAGCTTGCTACACAAGTGGCCGATAGTGTTAAGTCGTATTCTGCAAATTTTAATGGCGCGATTAAAACGGTGGCGGTGTTTGGTGGTGTGTCGGTTAATACACAAATGCAGGCACTTCGTGGTGGCGCTGATATTATTGTGGCAACACCAGGTCGTTTACTCGATTTAATCTCAAGCAATGCGATTAAGCTCGATAATGTAACTACGCTTGTGCTTGATGAAGCCGACCGTATGCTAAGCCTTGGCTTTACCGAAGAGCTGGCTAATTTGTTGGCTCTTATGCTTGCTAAAAAACAAACTATGTTGTTTTCAGCTACTTTCCCTGAGCAAGTAACACAATTAACGCAAGAGCTGCTTAATAATCCAGTTGAAATACAAGTACAAAACAAAGAAGAAAGTACACTTGTACAGCGCGTGTTTAGTGTTAACAAAGGTGAAAAAACCACGGTTTTAGCGCATTTAATTAAAACCCATAAATGGCGCCAAGCGCTGATTTTTGTGAACGCTAAAAAAGATTGTGAGCACTTAGCCAGCAAACTTGAAAAGCGCGGTGTTAATGCGCAAGTATTTCATGGTGATAAAGGCCAAAGTGAGCGAACTCGTGTAATAGAAAAATTTAAAGCGGGCGAAATCGAAGTACTTATCGCAACCGATATTGCCGCACGTGGTTTAGATATTGAAAAGCTGCCAGTGGTAATAAACTTTAACTTACCGCGCAGTCCTGCTGATTATATGCACCGTATTGGCCGAAGCGGCCGTGCTGGTGAAGTAGGCTTAGCGCTTTCATTGGTTGATTATGAAGATTTGCATCACTTTAAAATAATCGAGAAGAAAAACAAACTACGCCTAGAGCGTGAAGAAGTAACCGGTTTTGCTGTAAACCAAGCAAACCTTGATGCAGCTGATGCGCTTAAAAATGAAAAGCCAATGGCAAAACCAGAAGGCACAGGCAAGAAAAAGAAAAAAAATAAAGCCGATGATATAGATGATGTGTGGAGTGGCTGGCGCCGTAAGTAACAATAGAGCTAAATAAATAGCTGTAAAAACCCGTAATTAGTAAACCTAATTACGGGTTTTTTGTTTTGTGGCTTTAATTTAAAGCGTTAGTTTTAAATTAATGGTCGTGACCTTCATCTTCTATTTCTTGTGCAATCCCTAACCAGGTAATGCTTGCAGGTGGAAAAGTTAACTCTAGCTCACTTTCAATTTCTAGGTCTTCTAGGTGCACTTGCACTATGTGTTGAGCAATTGGGTCGGCAATATAAGCAAACTGACCACTTTGCGCCACTGTCATACTAAAGCTCATTCCTTCGGGCATTGTGGTTACGTCTGCTTGAGTAATATCTACTTGGCCTGCGAGTTCCCAGTGCATTTCACCGTCATGTTTATGCCCAGTAAGTACATTTAAAAAGCCTAGGCTGTCGAGTATTAAAAAGTGTTCACCACTGGCTGAAAAAGAATAAGAAACAGCACTTGCGCCATCAGCAAGTTGCCATTCTACTTCTTCCATTTCGGCATTTTCAGAATGAATACTCAGTAATACTGAGCCACTGCCATCATGCCCTGCGGCAATACCAAAAATTGTGTCGTTGTTTTTATGGCCGTACAAAGTACCAATGCGCTGATCGCCTACGGCATCTATATTTACAACTTTTTGAGCGCTGTATACATCACCTTGCTGATGGGCAATCAATACACCATCACCACAACCAAATACAACATAATCGTGATTTTGTGCTGCGCCGTGTAAATCGGGGCAGGTTATTTCAAACGTTTGCTCTAGTTCGTAATTACCATCGTGAAGATGATAAACACCCACTTGATCGGGAAGTACTTTGGCATTAGATGTATTACTTGCATCGTCGCGGCGAATGGTTGAGAGTAAATGCTTGCCGCGAGGCTCAGCTACACCATGCATGTTAATGTCGTAGTTAATGCCCGTGAGTGTAGCTGTTGTATTGGTAATATCGTTATCGGTTAGCACTTCTACTGAGGCAGGCGTACCGGTTTCTGCATCGCCATCGTAAAATATTGCTAATTGCCCGTCGTGAGTTATTAAGTGTGTAGGGCGACTACCACTTGTTAGCTCGTAGCTGCTAAACGCAGGGCCTTGCTCATAATCATGCAAGTGCTCTGCGTGATCTTCGCGCCACATACCGCCGTCTATAAACCCTAGGTAATCTTGAGTACGATTAGCAATAACAGCATAACGAAAGCCTGGTGATGCAGATAACGTGTTTGAGTCATTGTTTAGTGTAAATGTATCAAGTAATTCGTGGTTGTCTAAATCAAAAAAGCTAGCTTCGTTACTGTCACCTGCCAGAACGGCAAGTCTGCCAAGTGAGTCTATGGTATAGCCGTCGTCATGGTCGTGATCATCATCATCATCATGATTGTGCTCGTCTTCTACAACAATAGGATCTTTTTCCACAATGTTGGTTTGGGCATCGCCACAGGCCGTAATAAATATAGCGCTAATAGCGAGTGTAATAAGCTTTAATTGATATAGTTTTTTCATGTTTATTTCCTTTAATTATAATTTTTTAACGCTTAAAAATAACCGCGAATACCTAGCGCAAAACTACGTCCTGGACGTGGCGCTATGTCCTTTACAAACGAGCTGTGCACGCGTGCTTCTGTATCTGTTAAGTTAGTGCCTCGTAGGTACACAGACATATCTTGGTTTAACACTGAAAGGTCGTAAGAGATGCTCGCATCAACTAAGGTGTAACCGTCTGTGGCTGTTTCTTGTGGGGCTGTGCGGTCTTGCTTTTGATAGCGAGTTACATGAATATGCGCACTGAGTTTATCTGTTTGATAGGTTAGCTCGCTGCCAAAACGAAGCGGTGGTGTACGGGGTAAATCGCCGCCGTCTTTAAGGCGTGCACGAACGTAGTCAGAGAATACATCTAGCTTAAACTCATCTGTTAATTGCCACGCAATTTGCGCTTCAAAACCATGTAAAACTACATCATCTGTTTTAAATAAATAAACGGGTAGCTCTGATGAATGGTCGTGCTCGTCAACGCCTTCTTCATCGCCATGGTCGTGTCCACTTTCGGCGTATAAACCGGTGTCTATTTGGTAATAGTAGTTATCTACTTGGTTGTAAAAGGCATTTAAAATAAAGCCAACATCGCCTTGAGTTTTACGTAGGGTTAAATCGATATTATTGGCTGTTTCCAGGTCAATTGCTTGTTCAGATAAACCCAAATGGCCATCTTCATCTAAATCAAATAGTGCGCCTACTTCGTAAGTGCCAGTGCCAATATGCGGCCCAAACGATAACAACTCAGAGGTAGAAGGTGCGCGTTCAGAGCGCGATACCGACAGCCCTAAGTTATAGTTAGATGTAAAATCCCATACTACCCCTGCCGATAAACTGACTGGCGTAAATTCATGCTCTACATCAAATACGCGAGTGGTTTCTGCGCTTTCTTCGTGGTCATGATCATGCTCGTCGGCTTCTTGCGCTTCATCGTGTGCGTGAGCGTCAATATTTGGCAGTAATACGTCGCCTGCTTCAATTGTTACACGCTCTATGCGCCCACCTAACTGCACTAAAAAATTCCCAAAGTGCCTTTCTTCCATTAACGCTACAGCAAAGCTTTCGGTCTCTGATGGAGGAGTAAAGGCCTCTTCACCTTGTGCTTCAACATCGCTTTGCTTGTAATGAAAGCTAATACCGCCATTCCATTCGTTAAATTGGTTATGCAGTAGGTCTATGCGTAATTCGTTGGTTTCGTTTTTAAAGGTAGTGCCAACAGCGCCGCTCTCAATTTCAGCGTGTTCGTAGTCGGTATGGCCAACGCGCAGATTTATTTTGTTTAGCCATTTATTATCTAGGTTGTACTCACCTAATAATTGCACTTTAGTTTGCTCTAAATCAGCAAATACGCTTTCTTCTTCGTCGTTGTGTTCTTCCTCTTCTTCCTCGCCGTGCGTATGACCAGGAATACCGTATTGACGATTAAATTGCTCTACTGCTAAGCCAATAAAGCCGTTATCCATTAAATAGCTAGCGCCAACAGTAAAACCGTCAGACTCTTCATTACTGTTTTCAACTTTATAGTCACCACGATGCTCTTCACCGTCGCTATCTATATCGGCAGCTACAGGTACCCCGTAGTCATCGGCCTCACGCCAAAATGCATCGGCGTAAAAAGCCACCGAGTCTGTGCCTGTTGTGGCATTAAACGAGGCCACTTTTTGGTTATCTACCGAGTTATGTTCTAGGTTCCATTCACCACGCGTGGTGCTGTCGGTAGGTACGCGGTTATCTACTACATTAACCACACCACCAATTGCGCCACTGCCATAAAACAGCGTTGCAGGGCCGCGTAATACTTCAATTTGTTGTGCGGTAGACGCCTCCGATGCAACAGAGTGATCGGGGCCAACGCGCGAAACATCACTTACATCAAGGCCATTTTGAGTAATGAGTACACGCGGGCCGCTTAAACCACGAATAATAGGCGTGCTGGCTACTTTACCGTGAAAATTTGTATTAACGCCTGGGAGTTTTTCAAGGCTGTCGCCAAGGGTTGCAGCTTGTTGTCGTCTTAGTTGTTCGCCAGATAAAACACTAACAGGCGATGCAGATTCCATTGCCGACATATGAATAGGGGTCGCTTCAATATCAATAACTTCAATAGGCGAGCGCTTTAAATTAAAAGTAACCGATTGGTTTTCATCATTAGTTATTGTTATATCGCGATGAAGATGCGCATAACCAGGGGCTACAACGTGAAGCTCTTTTAAGCCATTTTTTAGTTCTGTTATAACAAATTTACCGTTTTCATCGGTGGTTACTTTAAGATCTGAGCCTTCAACTTCTACCGTTGCATTGGTAACTACTTTACCTTTGTTGTTTAAAACAACGCCTTCTATTGTGGATGCAAGCACACTAGCCGGCAATAAAGCTGCTATGAGAACAGCTAATTGTGATCTACGTTTCATTTGACTACCTTGTTGGATGTTATATTATATCAATTATGCGAGTAATGTTATAATATATCAACAGTAATTAACTGATGTTATTAAAATGTCTCCTTAAAAGTAACGTTTTTGAGTGGAGACACTGATTTAGTAGAGGAAATAATGAAGTCGAGTCAAAGTGTTATGGATCGTATGGCAATAGGGTTATCGGTAATGTGCACAGTGCATTGTTTTGCAACCCCGGTTATTTTAGCGTTATTACCAAGCTTTGCTGTACTGCAAATAGATAGTGAGCAATTTCATTTATGGATTCTTGCGGCGGTAATGCCAACCAGTTTGTTGGCATTGAGTTTAGGCTGTAAAAAACATAAACGTACACGTTATATGGTGTCTGGTGTAACAGGCTTAGCTTTTATGATATTTGCCGTATTGCTAGGCCATGAAGTGCTCGAAAAAGCGCTAACCTTAATAGGCTCAGCGTTTATTGCTGTAGCCCATTGGTTTAATTATCAGCAATGTCTTAAACAGAATGACGACAACTGCCCGTGTTCAGGCAGTGAGCCAGATCAAGTGGTTTAATGCTATAAGTGCAGGTGGTTTAAACGAAAGCTATACTGGCACTTTAAACTTTGTTCTTTTGGATAGCTTAAATATTCGCTAAAAGTACTTTAAAGTAGGTACTTAATTTATTTTTAGCTTAGGTTAACCAATACAGTGCCTCTTATTTTAAAATCTCTTTTGCTTTTAAGCGCCTTAATATGTTTTAAATTAAGCGCAAATACCCCTTATTCAATACCCCGAAGTAACGTGGTTGAGCTCATTGAGCCCGTTAGCGAGCGGGCGTATCCTGTGTATATTCAGCTTCCTAAATCATACCAAAAGCAGCCTAATAAAACGTATCCAGTTATTTATGTAACCGATGCACCGTATACCTTTCCCATCGTTGCTGGGGCTACACGATTCCCTATGAATAGTGGCAAAATGCAACAGGCTATTATTGTAGCAATTGGCTATGAAAAAGGGTCCGCTGGCTCTAACAGCCGAATTAGAGATTACACGCCTACCTTTGCAAAAGATTGGAAAAAGCAAACAGGTAATGCCAAAGGGCATATTCAGTTTTTACAAAGTACAGTTTTCCCTTTTATTGAAAAAAACTATCGGGCCAGTAACTTACAAAGAACCTACATGGGGCATTCGTTAGGCGGTTTATTTGGCGCGATTATTTTATTAACGACACCCGATTTATTTAGCAATTATATTATTGGCAGCCCATCGGTTTGGTTTGATAACAATGCACTATTAGCGTTAAAAGTGAATAAGCCAAAATTGCCTATAAGGGTATATATATCAGTTGGATCTATGGAAACGCCAGCTTTCGGCGAAGAGCAAAATATGGTTGAAGGTGCTAAGCAGCTAACGCAAAAAATTAATGCGCTTAAAAGTGACAATATAGAATTAAAAAGTGTTGTTATTGACGGCGCTAATCATGCAACCGCATTTCCAACAACAGCAATCCAAGGCTTAGATTGGATACTTAGGAAAGAATAGTAGAGCATTAGTTAAATATTACTTAACCCGACATCCTGAAAGCTATTCTTACTTTAGAACCTGTGGATTAGAAATGTTTCGGCTTCACTGGAAAACGAAACATTTAACGAGTTTCAACTTAATAATTTTGAACCGTCAGTTATGTTTAATGGAGTTACTAATTATAAAACCCAAGAATCGATGCATATAATTTGTGATCCAAATACCAAAATTAATACAACTTATACAAGTCAAAGTGCGCAAGTGACGTCTGCAAAAAGCCTAAAAGATCATATAGAAGATGGGTTGTATGAAGCGAATCGAAAGCGTAATTGCCGTATGCAGAAAAATCTTTCAAATTATATACAAGTCGTAGAACAGGTAGGTCAGCTGTCTTGATTTAAAAGTAAAATATTGGCCTTACAAAGTTATACATCTTGTAAGGCCTATGCTGTAATTAATCTAGATTTAGCTTAATTCACTTTAACCATTTCAGAATTTATACTTTCATACTGCTCAAGCGCTTCTATTTGATTTACACCCTTTAGTTGCATCATTAATTGCTTTACTAAAATCATGTAAATAAACATCATTGGCAGGCCAGCTACAACGCAGAGTGACTTAATGGTATCTATCCCACCACCGCATAAAAATACGCTAAAACTAATGAGTGCAATTGCACCAGCCCATAGGAGCTTAACTTTATGATCGGGGTCGCCATTTAGCTCTAGCTTATTAGTTGTTAACATAGCAGTGGCAACGCTTGCGCTTGACATAGTCGTTAGCATTAAAAAAAACTGAATAACCAAAAATAACACTAAGCCAATATTACCCGATGGTAGAGTTTGAATAAGTGACACTACAGCAAACGTTAAGCCGCCTTCGCTCATCCATTGTTGAACAGGTAAGCCACCAACTAACTGCGCCCATACTGCATAACCACCAAAAATTGATATAAAAAATGCACAGCCGAGCGAACCCATCGAAATAGTGTACAAAATAACTTCTTTAATAGTACGCCCACGTGAAATGCGAGTAATAAAAAGGCCCATCATAATTAAGTAAGCGTAATACCAAAACCAATAATATTGAGTCCACGATTGCGCAAAGCCGCCCTGTTGAACTGGATCGGTCCAAAGCGACATTCTAAAAAAGTTATCGAGCATGACACCTATTGAGTCAGTAAAGTTATTTAAAATAAACTGAGAGTCAGCTGCAAGTAATACAAACAGGGCAAAGCATATTGCAGCTATCACCGTATAGTCAGACACTTTGCTAATACCTTTTTTAAAACCAACAAGCATTACCGCAACGAGCATTAAAACAAACAATAAAATAATACTGCCTTGGAGTAATAAGCTATTTTTAATCTCCAACAAAGCAGAAATACCAGTACTTAATAAAGATACGGTAAGCGCCAGCGAGCTTGCGAAAGCTGCAAGGGTGCCAAAAATTGCCAGTAAGTCGATTGCTTTAGCGATAACTGGATTACTGCCTACTACCGGTTCACAAAGGGTAGAGAGCTTTAAAGTACGCTTTTTTTGTACATAAAATGCGTACGCAAACGGGATTGCCGGAAAGCAGTAAATGGCCCAGCCAGTCACGCCCCAATGAAAAATAGAATAAGTAACAGACCAAGCTGCTGCTGCGTAGCTATTTGGTTCGGCAAAAAGTGGTGGCGATTGCAAATAATACATCGGCTCACCAATTCCCCAATATATAAGAGAAGCACCTACACCTGCGGTAAAAATCATACCGCCGTACGAAAAGTTAGAGTGCTCTTTTTTTTCTTCACCTAATCTAATAGATCCGTACTTTGAAAAAGCTAACCAAAATAAAAAACCAACTAAAGCCAAGCTCACAAGTTCTACTAACCAACCAAACCAGCCTGTTACAAAGTGCATGGCGTTGCTTGCTAATAATTGTGACTGCTCCGGATATAAAGTTGAGATAACTAATAAGGTAATCACTAATGTAATTGCAGGAATAGCCAGCTCAAAGTTAAGGTTTTTCAATGGAATTTCTCCATTGCACGAGTGCTTCGATATGGCTTGGGTTAATTCCGCAGCAACCACCAATAATATTAGCGCCAAGGCTATGCCATTGTTTTGCAAATTCCAGATACTCGTCAGGAGATAAATCACGGTAGTCTTGCACTGCTTCATTTGCTTTGTGAGCACTTGAAATAGGAGTAAAGCTGTTAGCAAATGCGCCTAACGTTACTTTTTTATTTTGCTTAGTTAATACGTTATTAGTATCACGCAGTGCTTGCTCAATAACTTCAGGAATAGAGCAATTAAAGAAAATACCTGCAATGTTTTGCTGCTCAAGTAGTACGGTTATGGCATCGGTTACCAGCTCACCTGAACGCAGCGTTGCCTGCTCAGTTACTTCGTCACTTAGGGTAAATGCGTAATAACATGGCTTAGTTGAGCCTTTAAGTACGCTTGCCATTACTTGTGCTTCTTCAATACTCGATATTGTTTCGCCAAGCCAGAGGTCTACATGGAGATTTTGTGCATTGTATAAGGTATTTAAAATAGTAAAAGCACGTTCACTTTCAAATATATCGGGACGGTATGAACCAAATGCAGGTGGTAGTGATCCTGCAACCAGTACGTTTTGCTTTGCATTATTTGCTGCTTTATTAGCAATAAGGGCAGCTTGCTCTGCGAGTAACGCGCCTTGGCTTTCGTAGCGTTCTTCACCTAAATGAAACGGCACACAAGCGTAGCTATTAACCGTAATTATTTCGGCGCCAGCATCTATAAAACCTTGGTGAGCTTGTGCTACATATTGAGGAGCTTCTATAAGTGCCTGTGCACTCCAAAGTGGCTGTGAGAACGGAGCGCCAATGCGCTTAAGTTCACGTCCCATGCCGCCATCTAAAATCGTTACCTTTTTCACTTATGGACTTCTATATGTCTAAATATTATGGCGCTATTCAAACATATTTTTTAAAAAATCATAATGAAACTTCATCAGGTTGGGCATGAAAAAAGCTCAACCTATTAAAAGGGCACAAAAAAAGCGACTACCCAATATGGTGTCGCTTTTTTAGTAAGTAGTATTAGCTTACTTATAAAAGGCTTCAACAGTGCCTTTTCTTGTAAGTAAAAGTGGTTGTCCGCGACGATCAAGGCCTTTTGGAGATGCAAACTTTATCCAACCTTCGCTGATGCAGTATTCTTCAACATCAAAACGCTCTTTGCCGTTGAACGTGATACCAATATCGTGTTCAAAAACTTCTTCCACATGATGTGGGCTACGTGGATTAATAGAAAGGCGATCTGGTAAAGCAGGTTTTGCGGTAGTGTCGTTCATGGTCATATTCTATATTGAATGAAGTATGCGCTATTGTAGGCAATACAAAGCTTTCGCTCAAGAGAGATAGTAGTAAATGTGTTTAAAAATGTACTAATTAATGAGTTGTGTATACAAATGAGATTGCGCTTGGAAAATATTTACAGAGGAGGTTTTGAAGATATTCGACTAAATAATTATAAAGGTAAATATATTAATGGGTTATCTCTAACCCATTAAATTGTGTAGCAATTAGATGCTAACAATGTTCTCGGCTTGTGGGCCTTTTTGACCTTGAGTAACAGTAAACTGTACACGTTGGCCTTCAGCTAAAGTTTTAAAACCGTCGCCAGAGATTGCGCTAAAATGTGCGAACACGTCTGCGCCAGATTCTTGCTCGATAAAACCAAAACCTTTTGCTTCGTTAAACCATTTTACTGAACCAGTAGTTGTAGTAGACATAATATGTATCCTAAAAAATTAATATAAGTGTGCTTGAAAAGAGGCGATTGAGCCGGAAAAAATAGTTAACTTGAGGATATCGCGTAGGATTATTACTAAAACAACGGGGTACTAACAAATAAAACAAAACTTCTTTCAAACTAGTATTCAAAATGGGTTATTGCTAACCCATTTTAACGAAAGCAATTAGATGCTAACGATGTTTTCAGCTTGTGGACCTTTTTGACCTTGAGTAACAGTAAACTGTACACGTTGGCCTTCAGCTAGAGTTTTGAAACCGTCGCCAGAGATTGCGCTGAAATGTGCGAAAACATCAGGACCAGATTCTTGCTCGATGAAACCAAAACCTTTTGCTTCGTTGAAAAATTTAACTGTACCAGTTGTAGTATTAGACATAATAGTATCCTAAGAATTAATAAAAGTGCGCCTTAAATTAGGCAATTTAACAGGAAGAAAACATACATTTAACTGAGGATAACGCGAAGGATTATTACTAAAACAACGTGGTACTTACAAATAAATAGGGTTTTCTGTCAACCCGATGCCAAGCAGGATAACAGTAAATTGAGCTATATACCAAGCCCTATTGTAAATTTATTTTAGAGTAAGTGCTTTATTAGTTTGTTTGTTTTTTAACTAACCAGTCATGATTTAGGTGATCTTTTTTGCGTCTGAATTTAAGTTAATTTTAATTTAATCAATGCTTTATGTTTGTGTTAGCACGCGGTTCTAGAGTAGGCAAAATGCAAGTTTTAAGTGGTTAAAACATGACCTAATTACCTACTGATTTTTTTGATATATACCTTAAATAACTTGATTCATTAGCTCCAAATTACAAATCCAAGTATTAATAATGCAATCCAAAGTGTTTCAGCCACAATTAAAATAATGGGTTTCATACCTACTTCGGTAAGCTTTCCTAAATTAGTTTTCATTCCTATAGCTGAAATAGCCGCAATTAAAAAGAACTGCGAAAGTTCGTTAGCGGTTTCAAGTACTATTGTAGGAAGTGAAAAGCAGCTATTTATTATCATGAGTATTACAAAGCCAATTAAAAAGCCAGGTACTTTAGGTAATTCTCCGTGTTTTTCTTTGTTTGAGCGATTAATAACGACCATCATAATAAGTACAACAGGTAGTAGCATGGCAACACGTACAAGTTTAGTTAGAGTTGCTATATCGCCTGTCTCTGGTGATACCGAATAACCTGCACCCACTACCTGGGCTACATCATGTATTGTGCCACCTAAGAATACACCTGCATTATGGGCGTCAAACTCAAGATAATTAACCACAATAGGGTAGAGGATCATAGCAAGGGTCGACATAGCTGTTACGCCAATAACGGTTAATAAGGTGTCGCGCTCTTTATGTTCGCTGTTTGGCATAATAGACGAGATAGCCAGCGCAGCAGACGCTCCACAAATAGCAACCGAGCCACCTGTTAGTGCACCAAAGCGTTTTTGTAAGCCAAATGCGCGCGCTAGCACTACACCTAAAATAATAGTGGTAAATATGGCGCCCGCTAACATAAGTGCTGTTTGCCAACCCAGTGTTACTAAATCTCCCAGCGCAATGCGTGTGCCTAGCAGTACTATACCTACACGCAAAATCGTGGTGCCAGTAAAATCGATACCTTTGGCGCAAGGGCTATCGCTTTGATACAAAAATGAGACTGCCATACCCAGTAACAAAGCAAACAACATGGCTGGCGCACCATAATGTTCGCTTAAAAATAAGGCGGCAAGGCCAGTCATTGCAGCAATGCTGGCACCTTGCCATAAAGGTGATATTTTACAGCTTAATTTACTACTTAAGCGCTGCATTACGCTTTAGCTGCGGTAAGTGCTACTAATACTTGGCGCTTACGTTCACCTGTAAAAGGGCGACGACCATGCATAGCCATTTCGTTATCAACTAAAGCAACGTCACCGTCTTGCCATGCAAGATCAAAGGTAAATACTTTAGAAAGCTCCACAATTTTATCAAGTCCAACTTTAGGAATCGCACTACCATCACCAAAGGTAATGGCAATTGATGGATTATCGCGTACACCTTTCCAGCCCATGTAAGCGGCAATCAGTTGGTTATAAAAAACCTGTACGTTGTTTTCAAGAGTTACTACAGCAGGCAGTACTGGTGTAACGGCTTTTAGTGAGCCGTCTTCAAGCCATTCCCACTCGTAACCAAGTTCGGTTAATTTATTATGTGCTTCGTCTTTGGTTTCTACACTTAGCGTACTTTTCCAGCTTCGGCCTTGGCCTGATGTTGCGTCGTCAGCGGCTGGCATATAGGTGGTATATTTTAGGCCTTTGTGTTCAAAGTCATGGGCAAGCTTGCTGTCGTATTCTTTTAATGCACTAAATAATTTATCTGATCGGCAAAGAGGTGTTGCACCGCCTTCTTCTGCGGCCGATTTACAAAAGAAGAATAATTTACTTGGCGAAATAGGCGTTTGCGCCATTTCGTGATGTAAGTATATTTCTACATCTTTTGGCGCTTCGTTAGCTGTAAATACACGTTCGGTAAAATTAATACGTACCGCGTTAGACAGTGACTCTTTATAAGTAAAATTGTCATAATCAAACCCGGCTGAAAAAGTATCAAATGTTTCGGCGCTATTTACAGGAAAGCCACGAAACAACACAGCACCTGAGCTGCGAAGTTTTGTAGCCAATTCACTTTTATTTGCGCGAATGAAAGCTACCGCTTCTTCAACGGTGCTGGCGTTATTGTTATTAACAACAATGCACGGAAAAACCGAATCATCGAATGTTAATTGAGTTGGCACTGAGGCGTAGTTAATTTCGGTAGCTGACATTGTATGTTCCTAATCGTAAATTGGGTGAAAGCGGTTAAAGGCAGCTTCACAAAAGTGCCCAGGGTCGTTGAATCGGCGATTACTGTTAAGCGCAGAAATTTGCGCCATTTCTTGCTCTGTTAATTCAAAATCAAACAGTGTGAGATTTTCTTTCATGCGTTCAAGTTTTGAGGTTTTAGGAATAATGGCAGTGCCGCGTTGCACGCCCCAGCGAAGAACTACTTGTGCTGGCGTTTTGCCATGATTGTGTGCGGCCGCTTTAACAACGCTTTGCTCAAGAACTGATTCAGTTTTATCAGCCATTTCTAGCTCAAGGTATGAAAGCGCACCCAGTGGTGAAAACGCAGTAACCGGAATATCGTACTGCTTTGCGAGTCTTACTAATCGCTCTTGCGTTAAATAAGGGTGCGACTCAATTTGCAACATAGCGGGTTTGATATTTGCGTAGGTCATTAAGTCGTGAAGCAGTGCGCTTGAGTAATTACATATCCCAATGCGTTTTGCTTTGTTGTTGTGTACTTGTTCTTCCATTGCTTGCCACGTTAAATACAGTGGTACTTTTGCAAGCTCCATTTGTGGGTTTTGCGCTGTAGGGTCAACAAACCACTCTGGTGGATAGCGGGTTTCTATTGGCACAAATGTTTGCGCAATCGGAAAATGAATTAGGTATAAGTCTAGGTAATCTAGCTTTAAATCACTCAGTGTTTTATCAATCGCGAGGCCAACATGCTCTGGTGCATGAAAGGTATTCCACAGTTTTGATGTTACCCATAATTCTTCACGGGTACATAAGCCATCGTTTATTGCTTGGGCGATGCCATCGCCTACTTGTTCTTCGTTACCGTAGTCTGATGCGCAATCAAGATGGCGGTAACCTGCCTTAATGGCTTGGTATACCGTTTGTGCACAATCTTCTTGCGCGACTTTCCATAAACCGAACCCTACTGGAGGGATATTATTTAATGAACTCATTGGGAATTCCTGTTAAAAATGCATAATGACTTAGGTCTTGTATAAGACATAAGTTATTATACGAATCAAACAGTGTCAATACTGTGTTAACAGCAAAGCAGTAAATGGTTCAGTTAAAAAACCTACAGGCAGCAAAAAGGCAGCGTTTGCTGCCTTTAAAAAATATTTAATTATTATGCGCTAAAGTGGGTTTTTAGCACTAAACACGCTTTTAATTAATCAAGTTCAATTTGATAGTGGTAATGATCGCTACGGCATTTACTTTGGCGGTATTCAATACGTTTACCTTCGATTGATTCGGTAATGCGTGATACCAACAGCAGTGGATCGCCAGCTTTTATAGCAAGCATTTTGGCATCATCCATTGTAGCAAGTACGGCTTTAATACTGTCTTGGGTTTTGTGTACAGTTTGGTTAAATTTGGTCTGATAGTAATGGTACAATGTATGCGGAATATCACTACTTTGATGTATATCAGGAAAGTAGCTTTGTGGTAGGTATATAGTTTCGCTCATGCAAAATTCGTTATCAAGAATACGCCTACGAACAAGCTTGGTAACTTTGTCTTTTTTATTGAGTTGTAACGCTTCTATTACTTCAACTGGCGCTGCACAAAGCTCAACCGATAGCAGTTCAGCCTTTGGCAAATCGGCACCTTTACCGTCTGCTTGTAACGGAAAAAACCTAAATAAGGCATCTTGCGCAGTATGTTGCGATACAAACGTACCAACGCCTTGACGACGAGTTACTATTTTATTGTCGGTTAATAAGTTTAGTGCTTTACGAACTGTACCTTGGCTTACGTTAAATTCTTCAGCAAGGCGAAATTCGCTTGGTAGTGCTTCGCCAGGTACCCAACGTCTTTCAACAATGAGCTGTTTAATATAATCAGCCACTTGTAAGTAAAGTGGTTGAAAAGCCAAGCTTGGGCCACTTAATTTGTGATCAAACATAGAGTTACTCATTATTATTTACCATTAAATTTAATCCACCTGTAGTTATAGCATAGGTGAAACCTTTTACGCATATTTGCGCTAGCTCAATTAAACGTGAACTACTGCTGTAATGTTTAATAGGCGCAAAATATACATTATGCCTAAAAACAAATCGTTACACTACAATAGCTCACCCTTAGGAAATTAAAAGTGCTCAGTATTTCTTTTGAACTCATTTTGCTTATGGCGCTGTGCCTAAGCCTTGCCACTGTAATGCAAACTCTTAGCGGGTTTGGCTTTGGGTTGCTGGTGGTTGCAAGCTTTACGTTACTTGATGTATTGCCACTCACGGCAACTACATTTTTAGTGAGTTTGCTGGGGTTAGTTAATTCAACAACCGTGGTCGTTAAAAACCGCAGTTCGGTAAAAGTACCCGAGCTAAAACTTATGTTGTATACCGGTATTCCGCTAATGCTGTTAGGTTTTGTACTACTTGAATATATGTCGTCGCATTTAACACACTATTTAAACTTTGCTTTAGGTGTAAGCATTTTGCTTTGCTGCGCTTTAATGCTGATTGGCCGCGAGCGTACAAATAAACAAAGTCGTCCTCGTTCATTTTTAATAGCCGGTGGAGTAAGTGGGTTACTTGGTGGGTTGTTTTCAACCTCAGGGCCGCCGCTTGTGTTTCAATGTTATAAGCAAAGTTGGTCTATTGAAGCTATTCGCAGTACGTTATTAGCGGTATTTACTATTGGTGGACTAGTACGTGTAGGTATCGCTTTATTTGGTACTTTGCCTGGGCTCGACATTATGTTTTTAATTGCAGCGGCTATTCCTTTAGTGTTGCTAGTTACGCATTTTGCTCGTAAATTAACGCCCTACGTTGACGCTAAATGGGTACGTATTATAGCAATTGCATTGCTTGGCCTAAGTGGTATATCGCTGGTGGCAACATCGGCGCCGGGGATATTTTAAAAATCGCGATGTAAATAATTCATCTTGAGTTTATTTACGTTGACATGGGGATTACAATTATTTAACTTGTGTCTTATACAAGACTAATGATTGGTTAAGGAACTCCCATGAATGCATTTGAATTACGTGAGCCAGACTGGAACGCAATAGAGCCAGCACGCTTAACCGCACAGCCAAAGTTACAAGGTAATGTGCTGGTTTTGCCCACTCAGTTTGGTGATATTAGCGTAACGATTAGCCAGTTTGGCTTACGTTTAAATGCAGGCACCACGCATGACGAGCAATTTAAAATATTAACCACAACCCCATCAGAATACCCCCTCACACTTAGCAAAAACAATAATGATTACAGCGTAAGTGGTGGCGAATACCGCCTAGAATTTTACAGCGACCCTTTTCATTTCAAACTTTATAAAAACGATGAGCTAGTACAGCAATCAGCAACTGATGGTCACTTTGTACGCCAGCACCGTTTACCGCCACTAGCTAAAACCGATAACGGCTGGATATTAAGCCTAGAGCTTAACTACGACGAAGCCGTGTATGGTCTTGGCGAAAAATGGGGCAAGCTTGATAAACGCGGCCAACTTATTCGTTCATACAACCACGATGCGCTAGGTGTTAACGCCGAAAAGTCTTATAAAAATACCCCGTATGCATGGAGCCCAGAAGGCTGGAATTTATTTGTACATACACCCGCACCGGTAACTCATGGCGTAGGTTATGCACTTTGGTCGCAACGTGCATATGTATGTTTAGTTGAAGATGACGCGCTAGATGTATTTTTATATCAAGAACAAACACCTGCCCAAAGCATCAACCGTTACTGCGAGCTAACAGGTTTTGCACCGGTGCCACCGCAGTGGAGCTTTGGTGTTATTTTATCAAAAGCGTATTACAAAGATGCTGACGAATTACTTAGTGTTGCCCGCGAAGTGCGCGCTAAAAATATGCCGTGCGACGTAATTACTCTTGATGGCCGTGCATGGCAAGACACCGACACCCGCTTTGCATTTGAATGGGACCCAACACGCTACGCCGACCCAAAACCTGTGCTTGATGAATTAAAAGCGATGGATTTTAAAATTTGTGTGTGGGAATACCCGATGATCTCGGTAAATAACCCATTATTTGCTAAAGCGGCCGAAAACGGTTGGCTAATAAAAGACAAACGCACAGGCAAAGCGTATCAGTACGAGTGGGATTTAAGCCCATTTGGCGAAGTACTTACGCCACTGCCAGAATCGGGTATTTTAGATTTTACGCACCCTGATGCTTACGAATATTGGCTCGAATCGCATAAGCCTTTGTTTGAGCTTGGCGTAGATATGATAAAAGCGGATTTTGGCGAGCAGCTAGAAGACGACAATATGATATCTCACAGTGGTGATAGCGGTATTAGGCTGCACAACGTTTACAGCATGTTGTACAACCGCTGCGTTTTTGAGGCCGCCGAAAAATACTGTAAAACTGGGCCATTTTTGTTTAGCCGTTCAGCATGGACGGGCAGCCAACGCTTTCCTGCACAGTGGGGCGGCGATCCGCAAGCCGATTGGCAGGGTTTAGCGGCAAGCATTCGTGGCAGTTTAGCGTGGGGTATGTCGGGTGGGCCATTTTTTGCAACCGACATTGGTGGTTTTTACAAAGACACCCGCGACGCAGAACTTTACGTGCGCTGGGCACAAGCGTCGGTATTTAGCGCACATATGCGCTTACACGGTATTGGTCCTCGCGAACCGTGGTCTTACACCGAGCAAGCAAGTGATGCGGTATTTGCAGCACTTAAATTACGCTACCAGTTAATTCCGTACTTACAAACATGTGCAGAGCAAGCGCAGCAAACAGGCTTGCCGATTCAGCGTGCCATGGTATTGGCATTTCCTGATGATGTACTGGCACATAGTTTTGATCAGCAATTTATGTGCGGTGAAAAATTACTGGTTGTGCCGTGTGTAGTACCAAATGGTAAAGTTAAGTTTTATTTACCGCAAGGCAATTGGATTCGCTTCCCCGATAAACAAGTTTACGAAGGGAGTAAGTACTACGAGCACACACTCGCACTTGAAGAAATGGCAGTATTTGTACGCGAAGGCGACAGCCTAATGCTTGGCCCAGAGGTTCAACACACAGAACAAGACATGAGCCAATTAACAGCATGGCCTAAATAAAACTCGGCTTAATAAAAAACACACACAACACATATACAACACACAATAATAAAGATATTAGCTTACTTTTTACCGAGTAAAGTAAGCTAAAAGGGGCGCAAGATGGAAGGTATGAACATTACCATGACACTGCTATCGTGCTTGGCGTTTATGGCGCTGGTGGGATATATCTCGTACCAAAAAACCAAAGGGGAAGTTAACACCCAAGATGGCTACTTTTTAGCGGGTCGTGGGTTAACAGGTACATTTATAGCAGGGTCGATGATCCTCACTAACTTATCGGCCGAGCAACTAATTGGCCTTAATGGCTCAGCTTATGGTTACAACCTAAGCTCAATGGCGTGGGAAGTAACCGCAGGGATCTCAACCATTATTATGGCGTTGATCTTTTTGCCTCGTTATTTAGCGGGCGCGTTTTCTACCTTACCTGAATTTTTACGGGATCGTTTTGACGATACCGTACGACGCATGACGGTGATCTTATTTATGGTAGGGTATTGTTTTATAACGATCCCTTCTGTTTTGTACTCAGGATCAATTGCCGTACTTAGACTTTTTGATGTACCCACCTTATTAAATATGAGCTACCAAGCAAGCCTAATTGTGACCATTATTACAGTGGGTTCAGTTGGGGCTATTTATGCTGTATTTGGTGGTTTAAAGGCGGTTGCGGTATCAGATACCATTAACGGTGTTGGGTTATTAATTATTGGTATTTTAGTGCCAACACTGGGCTTAATTGCATTGGGTGATGGTAGTTTTTCAGAAGGGTTAAGCACCCTAGTAAACACCGACACAGAAAAGCTCAATGCTATTGGTAGTAGCGATGATCCCGTGCCATTTGGCACTATTTTTACAGGGATGATCTTAGCTAATTTGTTTTATTGGGGCACTAATCAGTATGTGATCCAGCGTACATTGGGCGCTAAAAACTTAGTTGAAGGTCAAAAAGGGGTGTTGTTTTCAGGGTACTTTAAAGTGCTAGTACCGTTTATGATGATGATCCCAGGCGTTATTGCTTACCATCTTTATAAACACGAAAGCCTGCCAACTATCGATTTAGCTTACCCACATTTGGTAAAAGAAGTACTTCCACAGTATTTATCTGGCTTCTTTTTGGCCGTATTGCTAGGTGCTGTATTTAGCTCATTTAATTCATTGCTCAATAGCGCGGCGACCTTATTTTGCTTAGACGTTTATAAGCCAATGAAAAAAAATAAAGTAACAGACGGCCAACTTATAAAAGTAGCCAAAATTACCAGTATTGTTATTGCCATATTGTCGTTTATAACTGCGCCATTATTGATGTTTGCGCCTGAAGGTTTATGGCACATTATTCGTGTGTTTACAGGTTTCTACAACATTCCGGTCATCACAATTGTATTGGTTGGTTTATTTACTCGAAAAGTGCCTGCACTGGGCGCTAAAGTCGCGATTATATTCCATATTATTGCCTACACCTTGCTTAAATTTGTATGGGATGTAGACATTAACTTTATTCATATTTACGCCATTTTGTTCTTAATTGAATTGGCAATAATGCTGGGTATTGGTTACTACAAACCACTTAAAACACCATGGCAATTTACACGCAAAGCCGAGGTAGACCTTAATCCTTGGAAATACGCATTACCTTGCGCAATTGTATTAGTAGGCTTGATTGTTAGCTTGTATATATTGTTTTCGCCGCTCGGATTAGTGGGTGGAACCAGTGTGTACTTTGTACCAAGTTTAGTTGCTGTTTGGTCTACTGTTTTAGTGCTTAGCTGGTGGAGTGTACGTCGTTGGCAGGTTCGTTACGAAAATAGCTTGGCGCGTATTGGGGCTAAAAACGCCGCATAACGTGCGGCTATATTCTGTATACCAAACTTAAATCACATTTAATTCACATAATGTTTGCATTAGTAAGATAGTTTGTTTAAATTTAAAGCTCTTATATAAGATATAAGAGCTTTAAGGAAAGCATCACACACTGACACCGCTTTTTAGCAACTCACACAATTGCTAGCGCGGTACCACACAGCACACGCACAATATGGAGAATGACATGAGAGCTAAAAAGTCCGTCTTAAGCTTGGCAGTCACGTTAGCAATGACAACCGGTTTAGCGCTTAGCGCGCAGGTACATGCACAGCAAGAGCAAACCGAACAAGAACAACAAAAAACAGAAACAGCTAAAAACGATACATTTGAAAAAATAGTCGTTACTTCACAAAAAAGAACGCAAAGTTTAAACGAAGTACCTGTTGCGGTATCGGTGCTTAATAGCGATCAAATTAATTCAGCTTTTGCTAATAACATGGAAGGCTTACAGTCACTTGTTCCTTCGGTTAGCTTTAGAAAAGGCACCACAACACGTAACTCAGCGCTAACAGTGCGCGGTATTGGTACTATTTCATTTAGTATTGCTGCCGAACCAAGTGTGGCAACTGTTGTTGATGGCGTGGTACTTGGCCGCTCGGGTCAAGCATTTGCCGATTTATACGACGTAGACCGCATTGAGGTATTACGCGGGCCACAAGGTACGTTATTTGGCAAAAACGCCTCAGCAGGTGTGGTAAATATTACCACTAAAGATCCGTCGTACGACACAACCGGCAGCGTAGAAACCTCGTTTTATCAAGATAACGAATACCGTTTTAAAGGTGTTATAAGCGGCGGTTTAACCGACGATTTAGCCGCTAGCTTAACGGTATTTAAAGGCAAGTTTGACGGTTACATTGATAACGTTTACAACAACGAAAAAGTAAACGGTTATGACCGCGAAGGTGCACGTGCTGTATTTAAATATGAGCCAGAGGACGACTTAAGCGTAAAATTTATAGCTGAGTTTTATAACGCAGATGACGACTGTTGTGCCGATTTAGAAGCCCTGCCAAGTGGCCGTAATCCTGATTCAAAAGCAGCGCCAAACAGTAACGGCATTGTGGATGGTGTAGCCGATATTGACCTCGACCAGCGCAAAGTTGACCATGACTACGAGTCGCGCACAATTGACGAACATAGCGCATTTTCGGTGCAAGTTGATAAAACAATTGGCGACTATACGTATACTTCAATTACAGCACAGCGTTCATGGGATAACACAGAATACCGCGAAGGCGACTTTACCTCTATTGCTGGCGACAGCAGCGAGCCGGTATTTGGAGCGCCGTTTCAGTTACATGATATTGGTGCACAGCAATGGGATCAGTTTTCACAAGAGTTTAGAGTTACATCAAACCTAGCTGGGCCATTTAATTATGTTGCCGGCTTATTTTATTGGAACATGGATTCACAACGTAACTTTACTCGCGATGCAAGTTGTCAAAATAATGGTGGCCAGCTTGATAGCGCAATGGCTTTTTACGCGCAAAATAACTTATCGGGCGCTGAGCTTGATACAGCACTTGCTGACTTAGAAGGTTACACACAAGGCCTAGGCGTTAGCTGTAACGCAAACGATATTGTATCGGCCACTGCTTTTATGAGCACAGAATTTAATAACTGGGCAGCCTTTGCCGATGGTACCTACGATTTATCTGAAGATTTACGCGTTTTATTTGGTATTCGTTACACCGACGATGAAGTGTCTTACACGCATCGCCGTGTAAGTAATGATGTATATGGCCGCACCGGTGTAGGCGTGCGCCCAGCAACACTTAATACAGATGATGAAGGCAAAGCCGAAGAAACCAACGTATCGGGTCGTCTAGGTATGCAATACGATTTAGGCGATGGCCAAATGGTATACGGTACTTACTCGCAAGGTTACAAAGGCCCTGGTTTTAATATTTATTATAACTTTAATCCAGATAACGACAGCCGCGAAATAGCACCTGAAGAGTCAGACGCTTATGAAATAGGCTACAAATACGCAAGCCGCGAATTTGTATTTAACATGGCTCTTTTCAGAACCGAAATTGAAGGCTTTCAAGCTAACAACTTTGACTGTTCAGACGGCACCTGTATTACCCGCTTAACCAATGCGGGCGATGTAAGCACACAAGGTGTTGAAGTTGACTTTATGTGGGCTGCAACAGAGTCGCTAACGCTTACCGGTGGTGTTGCTTACATTAAAGCTGAAATTGACGAGTTTAATTGTCCGGCAGAGGTAGCCGCTGGCTCGTGTACTGACCGCTCAGGTTTAGATGTACCATTTTCGCCAGATCTTAAATACTCACTAACGGCTGATTACTTTATTGAAACCGACCATGGTTTTAACGTACACATAAACAGCTCATACATTTACACCGATGAGCAATACTCAGACCTACCAGACAACGTAGGTGAATTTAACCCAGCTGCTTTATTACCAGATTACGGTATTTTAAACGCAAGTGTGGGTTTGTCGTTTAAAGATGACGCGTTTAGAGTATCACTTATTGCTAAAAACTTAACCGACGAAAGCTACGTAACTACCTACAGTGGCGATAACTTCCGTTACCAAATACCGCGCGATGCAGAGCGCTACTTTGGGGTATCGTTTAAAGCACGTTTTTAATATTTAAATAACCCCCTCAATAATTTCCCTTAGAAGCGCAACGTTTAACACGTTGCGCTTTTTTTATGACTTATTTTTGTAATAGTTTAGTCATTTTACTTTCATCAAAATTACCTTTATTAGTCACATCTGTTTTCTATAGTGCAGCGGTTGATCTTTTTTGTGTTTACACATTTCAAAAAATAACCACTAAACAATGGGAATTACGGATGAAAATTAAAAAAGTCGCTGCGGCAATCGCGCTAACATTTGCGTTTAGCGCAGTTAGCCATGCTGATGTACTACCGCAAAGCCAAAAAGACAGCAGCTGGTATAGCGCTGCGCAAACTAAACTAACAACAAAAACAGCACAAGCGCAGGCTACACAAGCCACTAAAGCTAAAAACGTCATTTTATTTGTTGGCGATGGCATGGGTATTTCTACACTTACCGCCGCGCGCATTTTACAAGGGCAGCGTAATAATCAATCTGGCGAAGAAGGTTATTTAAGTTTTGAAGAGTTCCCGTACTCTGCACAAGTTAAAACGTATAACGTAGATGCTCAAACTCCCGACTCAGCCGGCACGATGACGGCTATTATTTCGGGTGTAAAAACCGATGTGGGCGTTATTGGTGTAGACGAAGATATTGAACGCGGCGTGTGTTCAACAGTGGCAGGTAACGAGCTAATTACCGCAACTGAATTGGCTGAAATTAAAGGGCTATCTACCGGTATTATTTCTACAGCACGTATTACTCATGCAACTCCTGCTGCCACATATGCTAAATCGGCTGACCGTAACTGGGAAGACGTATCAGATATGCCAGAAGATGCCGTAACGGGTGGCTGTGAAGACATTGCATCGCAACTGGTTAACTTTGAAAAAAACCTAGAAGCACGATTTGTAGGTACCGACGTAGACGGCCTTGATTTTGTAATGGGTGGCGGTCGTCGTCACTTTTTACCAAAAGACGAAACGGCTAACTCAACAGATGCAGTAAGCGCTATAGAAGGCGACCGTACTGACGAGCGCAACCTAGTAACTGAGTGGCAAACACAATACCCAGATGCTACGTACGTGATGGATCAAACAGGCTTTGATGCAATAGCGGATGACGCCACTAAAGTATTTGGTTTATTTAACGAATCCCACATGCAGTACGAAGCTGACCGCGCAAACGATGTAGCGGGCGAGCCTTCACTTACCGATATGACCACTAAAGCAATTGAAGTGCTTGGTAAAAACGATAACGGATTTTTCTTAACGGTTGAGTCGGGTCGAATTGACCACGCGCACCACGCGGGTAATGCATACAACGCGCTTAACGACACCATTGAGTTTGCTAAAGCCGTACAAGCAGCGGTAGATAACACCAACCCAGAAGAAACCCTTATTTTAGTAACCGCCGATCACAGCCATGTATTTACTATTGCAGGCTACCCTAAGCGTGGTAATCCAATTTTAGGTCAAGTAGTTGCAGTAGGTTCAACAACACCAAGCCTAGCCGCCGACGATATGCCGTACACCACGGTCGGTTACGCAAATGGTTTAGGCTTTAGAAATCTAGGCGACGAGACTGATGCTGATGCAAGTTACACAAGTGCAGCTGTAGCAGGGCGTGTTGAGCTAAATGGCGTTGATACAACAACCCCAGGTTTTCACCAAGAAGCAACCGTACCAATGGGGTCAGAAACACACGCGGGTGAAGACATATCTTTACATGCTAAAGGTCCTGGTGCTCAGCTAGCACAGGGCGTAATTGAACAAAACGTTGTATTTCATTTAATTAATCAAGCTCTTGAACTAACTCAGCAATAATGGCGGCTAACATGAACAAATTAACGGTACTTTCTTTGGCAGTAATGGTCGCGCTAGCAGGTTGCTCGAGTGACGATAACAAAAATGAAAACAATATTATCGCAGTAGATAACGCTATTGCAGTGGGCTCTGAGCAGTGTATTAACGGCGGTGTAGAGACGCAAGTAGGCGCAGATACCAATAATAACGACGTGCTAGATAGCGACGAAGTTAACTCAACTAATTTAGTGTGTAATGCACCTGCAACGTCGTTAACAAGCGAGCAGTTAGCCTCGCTCACTAGCAATACGTGGTTTAGTGAAGCACAAACAAAATTAGGTGCAGCACAAACAGCCAGTAGCAACATTGTTACTGAATCAGGCAAAGCTAAAAACGTTATTTTATTTGTTGGCGATGGTATGGGTATTTCTACCATAACCGCAGCACGTATTTTAGCGGGTCAGTTAGAGGGCGAAATGGGTGAAGAACACCAGTTAAGCTTTGAAACTATGCCTTTTTCAGGCTTTGTAAAAACATACAACGTAGATGCGCAAACGCCAGATTCGGCAGGCACTATGACCGCAATGGCATCGGGTGTTAAAACCGATGCGGGCGTTATTGGTATTGATGAAGCGGTTGAACGTGGTAATTGTGCATCAGGCAAAGGGCACGAACTTGTTACCTCGTTAGAGCTTGCTGAAATTGCAGGCAAAGCAACAGGTATTATTTCTACAGCGCGTATTACTCACGCAACACCAGCTGCAACGTATGCTAAATCGGCAGAGCGTAACTGGGAAGATATCTCCGATATGCCAGAAAGTGCCGCAACGTGTGAAGATATTGCATCGCAACTGGTTAACTTTGAAGCCAACCTAGAGGCACGCTTCAGTGGTGTTGATGTAGACGGTATTGACGTAGTAATGGGCGGCGGTCGTCGTCACTTTTTACCAAAAGATGCCGCGTTTAATTCAACCGATGCAGTAAGTGCTGTTGAAGGGGATCGTACAGATAACCGCGACTTAACCGCAGAGTGGAAAACGCAATATCCAAATGGCACTTACGTAATGGATCAAACCGGTTTTGATGCAATAAGTGACGACGCCACTAAAGTGTTTGGCTTATTTAACGAATCCCACATGCAGTACGAAGCTGACCGCGCAAACGATGTAGCAGGCGAGCCTTCGCTTTCACAAATGACCGAAAAAGCAATAAACGTACTTGATAACAACGAGCAAGGTTTTTTCTTAACCGTTGAGTCGGGTCGAATTGACCACGCGCATCATGCGGGTAACGCTTATAACGCGTTAAACGACACTATTGAGCTTGCTAAAGCCGTTAAAGTGGCGATGGAAAACACCAACCCAGAAGAAACATTAATAGTTGTAACTGCCGATCACAGCCATGTATTTACCATTGCCGGTTACCCTAAACGCGGTAACCCAATTTTAGGTAAAGTGGTTGCAGTAGGCGCTACTGAGCCAAGCTTAGCTGCCGACGATATGCCTTATACAACGGTTGGGTACACCAATGGTGGTGGCTTTAGAAACCTAGGTAGCGAGACCGATGCCGATGCAGGTTACGCGTTTGCACCTGTTACAGGGCGTGTTGATTTAACTGATGTTGATACAACAACACCTGGTTTTCATCAAGAAGCACTGGTACCAATGGGCTCTGAAACACATGCCGGTGAAGACGTAGGCGTTTATGCAATGGGACCAGGCGCACACTTGGTAACAGGCACAAACGAGCAAAGCTTTTTATTCCATGTAATGGACTTTGCCGCTGACTTTGTAAAAGCAGCAGACGAAAAACTAGCGCAATAAATACCGGCTAGTTATAAATTTAGTTAAATATATCTAAATAAAAAACCCCGCATACTGTGCGGGGTTTTTGTCATTAAACTGACATTTATAATCGTTATGTTATTGCCATAAACTTGAAATATAAATAAGAGATAGCTAAATGAAAAAAGCGTTATTAATAATTGCCACGCTTGTAAGTACAAGTAGCTTTGCCTCGCAATGTGATATTGATGCCAAGCAATTAAAAGCGGATTATAAAATTACCAACAGCCATAAAGCGCAGCAAAGTAGCGAGTCACTTACCCTTTGGCGAAACAATCAGCAAGTAGCGCATCAAAGTGAAGTATTAACCGAGCTTTGGCAGCACTTAGCCAATAATCAAATACGCCCAATACGTTACTTTAATGCCCAGCAACGCGGTATTGAATACCAACCATCTGAGGTACGCGGTGTACAAAATTGGAGTGCTAAAAGTCAGCTGGTGGATAACCACTTAATCGAAAAAATGACCTTAGTAAGCACACAAGGAAAAGGCTGTGATGAAGTAAAAAACTATACACTGAGCGAAAATGGCAACGACTTTAACCTTGCCTTTATTACGCATTCAAAGTTAGTTAAAACATTTAGTATTAGTAATAAAAAAAGCCAAACAAGTACATTGCTAAGCCTTAATAATGTAAACACTAATGAGCCATTAATTACCGCTCAATTTGCACAGTGGGATCGCTTTCAAACCACCGATTACGCCGACATTGGCGATAACGAAGGCGACCCATTTTTAGCTAAAATGATAAACCTTGGTTTTATTGAGCACGGCGCAACTGGCTTTTATAACCAGCAGGGCGAGGCTATTCAAGGCGGGCATCACCACTAGTTTTTAAATGTTGTAGTTCATAGCTGAAAGAATGACAGGCGGCTGTGAGCTACAAGCCAATTTTTCAAAAATAGATTAATTTAAGCCATTCCCACCTCAGTAATATAACAAACACTTTCCTATTTTTATAAAACCTACACCATCAGCCACATAATATTTATAGTTGGTAATAATTTACACTATTTGATATTAATAGAAGTTCATATAATAGGGACGTTTTGACGTGAAAATAAGAAAACGCCCCTGATAGAGTGGTTATAACTCAAGCCAAGTTTCTGCATGAAAGAATCATGCGATAATTGAGAAAATTAGATATCAATATGGAGTAACTATGGAGCTTTTTAGTTCATTAGCGACAATTATTGGGCTCGTTTCAGTATGGAAGTCAGAGGGACGAGCTCGTAGTGGAGAGGATTATAATGATTTTATTCAATGGCTTAGCGATAGTAGGCACTGTAGGTTAATCGAGAGCCTAGAAAGCAATCATTTGTTGGGTTTGAAAATTAAGCAACTTTTAACTAAAAACCACACAGAACTTGAAAAAAGTTTAGCTAATCTGGATGCTATGCTATTACAGCTAGCTTCTCAAATTGATGATTTTAAAGAAATAGCTAAAGAAATAGATCCAACTCAGGGAGTTTCAGATCAAGCTATTCATATATTAAAAAGCATTGTTTCTTCCACCTCATCTTCTATTCAAATGAATTCAATAAATTTCTTTGATGTTGCTTGGGGAGCTAACGATAATGAAGTTCCTAAAATTTCAATGGGATTTGTTGATGAACCTGGTGTTATTAAAATTGAAGAGCCCAAATTTTTACCCGATGATTTGAATACATTGGTCAAATTAAATCTGCTACTCATAAGCGAAGTTGGTACAAGTTCACCTATATACACAGTGACAAGGTCTGCTGCTAAGTACCTTGAAAAGTTGAAGTAGAGTTATAATAAGCACTTTAAAACAATCTAAAACAGTGGATTGAGTTTATATATCGCAACCCACTATTTAAGTTCACTTAATGCTGTTTTAGCACTATCCGCAGACACTACAAACCCAACTACCTAAACTATTCAAGGTGAGCATCATCAGGCTTTTTAGGCTTACTCGCTACTTCTGTTAAGCCGTCTTCGCAATCGCCGCTGTCGCAGGTATTTAAATCGCTTTGTGCTTGTTTATCTTGTTGCAGAACTTGTTTTAAATCTTCCATACGTTGGCGAACTGCTACGCCGTAGCTGGCGTCGTCTCCCCATAATGCAGCAAGTTGCAGTACTGCAGCGCGGTCGTGGTCTCTAAATAGTTTACCAGCACGTTCTGCATCTTGCTTAGTGTTACCTAATAGCTCGAGTGCTTCTACGGCAAGGTTAATAGCTGAGTCGACTGTTTCGCGGTTAAACGCATCTACTTTTAAATTAAGTAACTGATACGCATGGCGGCGGTCGATTGCGCGAGCAACTATTTTAAGCTGCGGGTAATTTTTATGCGCGAGCTTAATTATCTCAATGGTTTTATCGGGGTCGTCTATTGCAATTACCAGCATTTGCGCAGTGTGCGCGCCTGCGGCTTCAAGGAGTTCTTGGCGTGCGGCATCGCCATAAAATACGGTATTACCAAAACGGCGTAGTAATTCTATTTGGCTAGGGCTGTGATCAAGTACGGTAATTTCGTAGCCTTGCGCGTGCAGTAAACGTCCCATAATTTGACCAAAACGTCCGTAGCCCGCAATAATTACGTGCTTAGCGGTGCTAATTTGCTCTGGCTTATCAAACTCAGGCATAGCACTGCTGCTGCGTTTTTGTATTTGTTCATAAACCATAAGTAATAACGGCGCTATTAGCATTGATACCGCCACAACTAAGGTAACAAGGCTGGTTTGCTCGGGCGTTAAAATACTTAAGGTGGTGGTTACGCTTAGCAGTACAAATGCAAACTCACCCCCTTGGGCAAGGGCTAAGGCAAATAATAACTGCTGTTTACTGTTAATTTTAAAGGTAACGGCAAGGGCAAATAAAATGCAGGCTTTAACTACAATAAGTAAAACCACTAAGGCAATAACAGTACTAAACTCGTTAAATAGCAGTTCAAAGTTAATTGATGCGCCAACAGTTATAAAAAACAATCCTAAAAGTAAGCCTTTAAAGGGCTCTATATCGGCTTCTAATTCGTGTCTAAATTCGCTCTCGGCAAGTACAACGCCGGCTAAAAAAGTCCCCAAAGCAGGCGATAAACCAATACTTTGCATAACCAGTGCAATAGCGACCACTAAAAACAGTGCAAAAATAGTAAATATTTCGCGCATGTGCGTTTGGGCAATGTATCTAAATAACGGCGCCGATACATATTTACCGCCGGCAATAATAGCGGCAATAACCGCAACCGATACACATACTTGTTGCCATACAGGCCAGCTCGCAATAATCGAATCGCTGATTTCTTTTGTGCTAGTTTGCGGGGCAAATGCAAGCAGTGGCAATAGGGCTAAAATAGGAATAATGGCGATGTCTTGAAACAGCAATACCGAAAAAGCGTTTTGTCCGGCTTCTTGCTTTAGCCAGCCTTTTTCTTCAAGGCTTTGCAGCACAATAGCGGTAGAGGAGAGTGCGAGCATTAAACCAATGGCGAGTGCGGTTTGCCAATGCATGGCAAAAAACCAATAACAAAATGCAAATATAGCTGCTGCCGATAGCACAACCTGTAAGCCACCAAGCCCTAAAATAGAGTGGCGTAATGTCCATAAACGCGAAGGTTGTAGTTCAAGACCAACTAAAAACAGCATCATTACTACGCCAAATTCAGCGAAGTGCATTACATCTGTTTGATCGCCCACAACACCCAGCGCATAAGGGCCAATGAGTATTCCGGCAATTAAATAACCTAATACTGAGCCAAGTCCGACTCGTTTTGCAATAGGGACAGCTACTATGGCTGCTGCTAAATAAATTAAAGCAATTTCTAACACGCGTTTATCCTAAGTCGTTCTATTTATGCTCAAGGTATTTGAGCATAAATAGAATGACTTAGGTTCTTATAAAATACAATAATTCATGTGGCTGAAAATACGTTATTTTTAGCTCATACTGTTAGGGCGTGTTGATCATTGGTGAGTGAATTTGCAGCAGTATGTTTGGTTTTTAGGCAAGGCGGAGCCTATGTAGTGTGGTTATTCCCCATGAATAGGCGATAACGCAGCATAAATACCAAACATGCGCTGCCCTTTGGGTTCTTTCTAGGGACGATTAACTCTTTGTTGCTCGGTTTTTACTTATTCTTACATGGATGTAAGCCAGTAGAATAACGCAGGAGCAGTTATCGAGCCCACTAGGTGCAAACCTCGCGCCGCGATTTAATCTTCCTTGGATTGAACAAATTTCAATCCACAAAGGTCAACACGCCCTAGTCAGCTACTTTTACTGAACCGCTAATATTATCGATACTTACATCGCCCGAGCCCGACTCAGTAATAGTCAGCCCCTTTGCATGATTAACGCGAATATCACCCGAACCGTCTTCAATTGTTACGCTTGAGCCAATATGCTCAATGATCATGTCGCCAGAGTTATCATCAACATTAACTGCACCGCTTATATGGCTTATTACTAAATCACCCGATCCATCTTCAACGTTTAGCGAACCAGTTATGCTGCTCACGTGCATTTCGCCAGATCCATCTTCAATAGTTGCATTGCCGCTTACGTTGTTTATATGAATACTGCCAGAGCCGTCTGTTAATTCTAAATTACCTGCGATGTTTTCAAGGTTTACTTCACCTGAGCCATCGTTAATAGTTAGGTTTTTAGCACCGCTTATAGTTAAATCTCCTGAGCCGTCTTTTACATCAATATTGCTTTGCATAGCATTTATTAAAATGTCGCCAGAGCCATCATCAATATCTAAATTTAGATTACTTGGTACAGTAACCACTAAATTAATACTTGGAGATTGACCACTGTAAAAGCTAATACCATTACGGCTTTTATTTTGGGCAACAAGCTTTGCCTGTTTACCGTCTTGCTCGAGCGTTAGCTCGTACTCATCTTCAATATCGGCTGTGTAAATAGTGGCATCAACACTAATGCTGGTGGCCGTTTTTGAGCCTTTTATTTCAAGGCCACCTGCGCCGCTTAACACATTTAAATATTCAAGATTATTGCTTGGCAGTGATAGCTGTTGAGTTTGCTTTACTGAGGCAACGCTTGGCGATATGTGAAATACACAGCCACTTAATAATAAAATTCCGCCAATAAGTGAAAGTGGTTTTGCAATGCTTAATTGTGTTGATGAGCTCATGTTTAGTCCTTTGGTATTTATTGTTTGTATTTATATAAACAATATAGAGCAAAAATGAGGCCGAAATGTAAGCTGTTGTTTTATATAGGGTGGTGGTTTTTTATGAAAGTTGAAATACTAATAAGTGGTTAAAATAACTAATTATTAATATAAAAGGATGCGCGATGCATCCTTTTATAATTGCTCTGCTTTTATTAGGGAACTAATTAAAAGCTGTAAGTAATGTTACCGTATAAAAAGCGTCCGTCTAATCCGTAAGGCGCATACGGTGTGTACGGGAATATTTGGCCAAAGTCAGAGTAACCAATGTTATCCACGGTGGCTTGTGGGTACTGATCGAACAAGTTGTTTGCACCAACGGCAAATTTCCAATATTCGTCTGGACGGTATGCCACTTCTAGGTCGGTGATCCATTTAGGGTCTAGGTATTCATCGCGATCAGCTGTAGTTGATATATCAGCGACTTCACCATAACGTGTGGCACGAAGCGTTGTTTGCCATTCGTTAAAGTTCCACACTGCTGATAGGTTCCATTTGCTATCTGGCGTGCCTTCTTCAAAGCGACCTACTTCACGACGTGCAAACACTACGTAGTCGTCACCTAGTGAGTTAAGCTGCGCTGGGTTGTCGTTTACGTGTGTTACTTCGGTATCGTTAAAGTTAGCTGCTACGTTTAAACGTAAATCACCTAAGTTGTCTAAATCTAGGTTATAAGTGGCAACTATATCTACACCTTGCGTGCGTGAGTCGATAGCGTTGGTAAAGTAACGTACGCTTTCGGTATTTAGCTCACCGGCATTTTGTAGTATTTCAACAACTGCATCGCCTTCTAAGTTTTCAGACAATACAATACGGTCATCAATATCAATACGGTACGCATCAACAGTTAAGCTAAAGCTGTCTTGAGTGTAAATAAAGCCCGCAGTAACGTTTACTGACTCTTCAGCATCTAACGGCTGTGCACCTAGCGCTTGCGCTGCTGCAGAATCGGTTGGGAATAAACCAACTTCAAATGGTTGGTTGTTTTCAAGTACGGTTGATATTTGGCGGTACGAGCTTTGCGCTAAAGATGGCGCACGGAAACCTGTGCTAATTGCACCACGAAGCGATAGGTTTTCAGTAATGCTGTAACGCGAAGCAAGCTTAGAAGTAAATGTGTCGCCAAAGTCGCTGTAATCTTCATAACGACCCGCTAAAACGACGTTCCACTTTTCTGTTAAGTAGGTATCAAACTCAACAAATAAAGCGATGTTATGACGGCTTTCGTCAGTCGCACTTTCTGGTCCAAAACCAGCAAGTACTTGCGCGCCACCGGCTGCAATTGGGTTACCATCGCTATCAAGTGCGGTGATGTAAGACGCTTCTTCGCCTTCTTCTATTTTGTAGCTTTCGTGGCGATATTCAGTACCTACGGTAAAAAATACGTCATCAGGTAAGCCTAAATCGAGAGTGGTATTGGCTGTTGCGTTTACTAAAAACTGATCGTAAACCAATGCACCGTTGTCAAATTCGGTTGGGCTGTCGGCACCTAGTGATGTATTAATGCTATTTACAACACCGAAACCAAAGTCGTTGCGGCCGTAGTTGGTACTTACATCCCATGTCCAGTCGTTAGTTTCGCCTTGTAAGCCCAATGCAAATGAGTAGTCTTGTACGTCTGTTTCAATTTGCGGTAAAAAGCCATCTGGGTACACTTCTAAAACGTTACGGCTGTCTTTTGCTCGGCGGTAAAAACCACCTGAATTACCTTCACGCTTTGAGTAGCTACCAAATGAATAAAGGTTTAAGCCGTTATCTAAATCGTAACCCATGTTGTAAAACAACGCGTAATCTTCAAGGTCTGCTTTACCAAAGCGGTGGTTGTAACGATCGATAGTAAATTCGCGTGGGTCTAGGCTGCCATCATCAAGGCGGCTGTATTGTTCGCGAGGGTCAAAACCTGAGCGCTGAGTTGAGTCGTTATCACGGTACTCAATGGATACGTTTACAAAACCGTTATCAGATAACGCAAAACCAGAGTTTGCGCTAACAGTGCGTGTTGCACCGTCGTTTACTTCTCTGTCGCCACCGGTATTAAAGGCTAAGTCGCCGTTTGCATCTGCATAGGTGCTTTCTAGTTGAGATACACCAGCCATTTGAGTATCGTATTTACCGTACGTTACGCTTACGCTACCGCCTTCTGAGGCATCTTTAAGTACAATGTTAATTACCCCAGCAATTGCATCAGAACCGTACTGTGCGGCTGCGCCATCACGTAGTACTTCAACACGCTTAATTGCAGAGGTTGGAATCATGTTCAAATCAACAGCTGTAGAGCCTCGGCCAACAACACCGGCTAAGTTTAATAGCGCACCGGCATGGCGGCGTTTACCGTTTATAAGTACTAATGTGTGATCGGGTGCTAATCCACGTAAAACAGCTGGTTTTGCATGGTCAGTACCATCACCCATAGTGGCACTTGGGTAGTTAAAGCTAGGTACTTGGTTTGCTAGTATTTGGCTTATTTCTAGCTGACCCGTACTTTGCATATCACCGCTGGTAATAATATCTACGGGTACCGTACTTTCGGCAATACTGCGTAAGCTTCTGCGAGTACCGGTAACCGAAATTACTTCGATATTCTTTTCTGCTTGATTATCTTGCTCTGCGGCAACGGCCATAGAGTAAGGTGTGCTAAGTGCAGTGGTAACGGCCAAGCTAAGTGCTAGTTTATTTGCAGATAAACGCTTAAAAGTCATTAATTGTTCCCCAAGAGCTGCTAGTCGAAAAGGAGCGCATCATATAGAAGCGACTACCCTAGTGCAAAGATAAAAACTATCTAAGATATTCTAAGTTGTTAACATATAAGGTCACTGTTTACGCGCGATATAGGCGTTTGGATCGTTGTAGTTGCAATCTTGTGTCGAATGGTTGCGAATTCAAGGGAATTTTAGATAAAAGTTAGTAAGACGTAAAAAGGCCAAGCAAATGCTTGGCCTTTCAATTTTTTAAATTTAGTGATTTAAATTATTCAGGGGCAACTTCAAGCGTTGTAAATAATGCATAACGTCCTGCATCTACGCCTTCTTCATTTACGGTAACCTTGTTAGAAGTTTCGATTAGGTATAGGCCTGGCTCTTTCCATGTAATTGTAAACATCCCGTCTTTATCGGTCGTTACTTTTACTTCGCCACGGTCGTTACGGTAGCGTGTGTCGCCTTTTAAAATGCTTACTTCAATGCCTTCACCAGCAGATTTACCATCTTGTAGTAATTGAAAACGTGCTTGCTCACCTACAAATAAATCGTTTGGATGCGTTGGACCGCTAAGCTCTAAGCCTAAACCTAACTGTGCAGGCTTTGAGGTGCCATTACGGCTTACAAATGTATCTACTGTTGAAACAACCTTCGTTGTAGTTACATCTTTTGCATTGCTAGGTAACTCGGCTTCTGTTTTTTTACCAAATACGCGTTTGCGCTTACCTTCTTCGTTTTTATAGAAGGTCATGTACATTGGCTTTTGGGTCATTGCAATGTGATAAGTGCCTTGCTCTGTTAAGCTTACCGCAGCTGAGCTTTTACGTTTTAAGTAATAAGCACGGATGGTGTCGCTTACTGGCTCACCATTAGGCGCAAGTGCCATTAATAATGTGTCGTCGTACTCGGCGCCTTTTTCTTTAGGTTTAAAGGCTTTGTCTGGTGCAAAAATTTCGTTTGAAATACTTGCGTCAATCATTACGTAATGCGCTTTATCGCCTGATAAAGATGTATGCGAAGGTAGTAACCAACGTCCGTGTGCACTTGCCGAAGTTGACACTAAAGCAGATAAGCTCAATGCGCCGATTAATGCAGTTTTTAATAAATTAATTTTCATTGTATTTCCTTAAATTCAAATAATTAAGTAGCAGTTACTTAGTGCTTACAGTGACGAAACTTTGTGAAAACTCGTTTTTACCATCAATTGTCAGCTTGCCTGATTTGGTTAAATCGAGCTCAACGCGGGTGTAATCTCTGCCGCCTTCTTCGCGTACAACTTCAATATTTAGTAAGTATTTACCTGGTTTTACTGGGTTACCGTCTAAATCGTTACCTTGCCAATTTATAGTGTAAGTACCCGCGCGCTTTGTTGCGCCGCTAATGCCGTCAAAGTTGGCGTCACTTTTACCGGCTTTACGCCACCATTGGCGTAAGTCTTTAAACCATTCTGCTTTTTGCACCCAAAGTGCAAGCGTTGTAACGTGTTTGCGCTCTGGTGTTTCAAGCCAAACTGCAACGTATGGACGGTGATACGGTTGTACTTCTAAGTCGGGAAGCGTTAATTCAACCTCTAGCTGTGGTGTTTGTGCATGCGCTGTTGTTTGAAAAAACGCAGCTACGAGCAGTAATGCGGCGCTTATAAATAATTTAAATTTAACCATTAAGACACTCCTTTTATTTGTGGAACCCAACATAAATAAATAACCAGTGGAGTTACGACTCCTAGTAAGGTTATCCATATTCCTGCTAAGCGTTTTTTTCTATTTTGAAACAAAATAATCATGCCGGTGATGGCAAATAAAATCATTAGTACGGCAGATATATCAATTACCCAACTCCATACTTCACCGCTATGGCGGCCTTTATGTAAGTCGCCAATAAGGCTTAAAAAGCCACCTGTTTGGTAATCAAGATTTAGCTCGCCAGTTGTAAAATCAAGCTCTGCGTAGGCAAACCCAGCAGGCAGTGGGTAGTCGAGCATGACAAGCGCGTCTTCTTTTTCCCACTCAATGCTTTTTACTTTTGTAAGTGCATATTGCTCGGCTAGGTAAGCTTCTATTTCAGGGTAAAGCGTTGGCAGCGTATTTAGCTGTTCATTCGCTTTGGTAACTAGCTCAGCTGGAATTACCGCCGTTACTTGGCCATTATTTTTATCGTTTTTAAGCCAATCAATATGGTTGAGCACAATGCCGCTAACGCAAAATAAAATAAGCAAAAAAAACAAAGCTGTAGAAATATAAATATGTAGAGCACGGCTTGTGCTATACAAAGCCCGCTTGTTAATAAACGACATAAAAACAGTAAATAAATTAAATTTACAACATGATAATGATTTGCATTAGCTATTACAAATTTACTTACTTATCTTTACATAAAAACTTTAAAACAAAGGTGGTATGCAGGTAAAAAATGAATATTTAATGCTTAGGAGGGCTGGAGGGTCTTAAAATAAGGTAAATCATTACCGATACTTCTATTACTGCAACGAGATAAATAACCCAAATAGGGGCGGCTGAATACAGTAAAAATATAAATCCAATTAACATGCCAATGGCGGCGTAGCATTTGGCTTTAACAGGCACTACTTTATGGGCTTGCCATTGCTGCAGAGTTACACCGTAACGAGGGTGGTTTAACAGCCATTGTTCAAGCGCGGGTGATGAGCGAGTAAAGCAGGTGAGCGCTAAAATAAAAAATATAGTGGTAGGCATGACCGGTAACACAATGCCAATAATACCCAAGGCTACAAGTATTAAGCCAAGCGCTTTAAACCATAAGTTTTTATAACAAATAAACACTGCTTTTATATTCACTTAGGCTCTTTTTAGGCGTGTTATGGTATCTCTAATTGTAGGCTAAATAGCTATTAATTCGTAGCTTAAAATCAATAAAAAAGGGCAAACTAAGTTTGCCCTTTTAAAAATAAATGCGGTTAACAGTTTAGAAGTAGTAACCAATATTTATGTTGAAGCGACGTTCTGTATCGCCATCACCAATAATTGTTCCGCCAATAAATGGCTGGTTACGTGCTTGAATAAAGTCGAAGTAACTAAAGAAACCACCTGCAGCAACACTCATACCCGTTACGTTCATCCATGTATCTGCGCTATCGTCAGACTTGTCATAAATAATACCGTAATCGTTGTAAAATTGAATGTCGGTAACTGGACCCCAATCAAGCGAGTAATTATAAGCAACGTTAAAGTTAGTCATAGTTGCTTCGCTAGATACAGTGTCATAATAAGCATACGCACCAACAACAAAACGGTCGCTGCTGTCGTCTAGATCGTAGTCGTATTCACCGTGTTGAAATTGGATATTCCAGTTGTTAATTGTGCTATCAACATGAAATGCCCATGCGCCGTAGTTACCTGCACGATCGTTACCGTCATGTAAGCCACCACTTAATAGTGATACACCCACATCGGTAGTTATATTTTTGCTGTGTTCAATTTGATATGTTGCACGCCCGGCAAACGTATTGTATTCGCCTATGCGAGAGCCAGGTGCATCGTATGTACCTTCCTCTGCTGAGCGACTACCAATAATGTCGTAAGAGTAACGATGGTTAATATCTGAAGAGCCACCGTCTATACCACCTAGCTCATCATTTTTGAAAAAGCCTAGGTCTAGTTTCCAGTTATCTTTAAGTTTACGTTTTACTACTACACCTAAATCATAGTCGTCTTCTAGGCCTACGTAATAGTTAGTACTGAAAAAGTAGCTGTGTGAGTTGTAAGGGCCATTACCAAAAGGCACGGGTGCAATACCTGCTTGTCCTTCCCAGCCATCTGCAAACTCATAACCTAAGTAAGCATATTTAACAACGGTCATATAATCGTAAAAACGTACTTCACCGTTAAGTGAAATATCGTTAATTTCACCAGATACATTTATACGGAAAATATCAAAATCAAAATCGCCACCGCGATCTTGGGTATCTTCATCGTATGTGTTGGTGCTGTAATTAAAGCGTATTGCTCCACCAACTTTAATGCCTTCATCTTTTTTCTCAGGTTCAGCTGCGGCAACTTCAACTACTTTTTGATCAGATTTTTTACTGATGTTTGCAACTTGTTGTTCGTGCTGCTTATTAATTTGCTGTTGTTTTGTTTTTTCATCAGCTAACTTATTTTCAAGCAATTGCATTTGTTGCTTTAGCTGTTTAAGTTGGCTTTGTAGTGTGTCTAGATCATCAGACGCATAAGAAGTGCTTGTAACACCACCTAGGACTAGTGCTAGTGTTAATTTTGAGAGTTTAGTCATAATAGCCGCTCTGCTTGTGATTAAAAAATAAAAAATTCAAGACGTCAGAAAACGCCTTACGTTTAGAGTAAGTACAAAACTATGTGTTTTTTTTATTGTTTATTCTTTAGGAGCTTGAGTAAGTGCACCAACTTCTAGAAGGGGCGATGCATCTAATTTATCTGCATCCATCATCGCGGCTACACGCTGCATTGATGAGAGTAAAAGGCTCTGTTCCCACTCAGCAAGCGCAGAAAACTTTTCAATAAAGTGTTCTTGCAATGGCTGAGGTGCTTTATCAAGTAACTCTTTTCCTTTCTCGGTGAGGTATAAGCTCACTCTGCGTTTATCCATTTGACTGCGTACGCGTGTTACTAAGTTTCTGCTTTCTATTCTGTCGAGAATATTGGTAACCGTTGCTGGGCTTAAATTTACGTTTTGAGCAATACGGCTCGCCGTTATTCCATCGGTTTTTTTAACTTCTTGCATTATAAGCAATTGTGGGCCAGTTAAACCCGAAGTTTTATTTAGCTGCTTAGAATGTAAGTCAATCGCGCGGATCACTTTACGTAAAGAAACCAATAACTCGTCATATTTTTGCATTTGCTTATCTCATCGATGGGGCGGTAGTTTGCCGTAATCGCGAAATGTTACACATCAAATAAATTGAATTCAAACAATATATTGCACATTAGGCCGCTTTTGTTGGTTTTTAATAGTTAGAGCAGTAACTAATGTAAAATTATATTGTTTAAATTATAGTAAATTTTCTTAGCATCTTGTGTGCATTAAGTTGCGCACAGTACGTATGTTGTGAATAATTGGCAAGTCTTATTGTATAGACTTTAGTATTATTCATTTACAGCTGTTAGTACAAAGTAATTGTTTGTGAGTTTACTGTATATGTATTAATCGGCAATGAACAAATTCAGCAATCAATATTTAATATCAATAGCGTATACTTTAAGCATGCATTATTGTTTCTGCACAAATATTAAAAATCTTTAGTATCAGTATTATAGGGGAAGGTATGAAATTATCGCCATCAGTTAGCATTGAGCAAAGCGAAACCGGTCTTGAGTTTATTAAAATAGCTAGCTCAAAGTGCGATGCAAAAATATTTTTGCAAGGTGGGCAAATTACCGAGTTTATCCCTAAAAATAACAAGCCACTTATATGGGTATCACAAGACGAAACTTATCAAGAAGGGGCAAGTATTCGAGGTGGTATTCCTATTTGTTGGCCGTGGTTTGGTACACACGCTAATGATGGCTGGCCTGCCCATGGTTTTGCGCGCACAAGTGTGTGGCAAGCTGATGAAGTACACGAATCTGATGAGCAAATTACAGTTAGTTTAAAGCTACCCATGAAGCTTGTTAATACGACGTATTGGCCACATCAGTCAGCATTAAAAGTTGAGTTTGTATTAAGCGATAAATTACAGGTTCGCTTAACGACCGCTAACTTAGGGAGTGCGCCATTTAGCTTTACTCAAGCGCTACATACCTATTTTCCTACATCAGACATTACAAATACCCATGTAGATGGTTTGCAAGGCGCGCAATATATTGAGTTTAGTGAAGGGCCATTTGTACAAAATGATGTTGTAAGCTTTAATCGCGAAACCGATATGGTTTATACACAAGCAAGTACAGTGCAAACCATTAATACGCCAGAAGGTGTTATTAATGTGAGCCGCGAAAACTCAAGTTCGTGTGTACTGTGGAACCCATGGATAGAAAAATCAAAACGCTTATCTAACTTTGCTGATGATGAATATAAAACAATGCTCTGCTTAGAGGCTGCTAATGTACTGACAGATAAAGTAACGCTTGAGCCAAAACAAAGCCACACCTTAATAACCACCATTAGTTGGTAAGCTAGTCATAATTAAAAGCAGGAATAGGGACAAATAGTGTTTAACAATCAACAAATAATGGATTTACCAAAGCATAGTGATATTAGCTTTAAGCCATTGGCTGATAAAGCCTTATTACATACACAGCTTAGCTCGCTTCTGTTTTATATACCGCTAATTGGAGCGCTTATTGCTGTTTGTTATTTTAATGAAGCCTTTGCTAATAATGCACAAACGTATTTGCTAATTGGTATGCCTATTTTGGTGGCCGTATCTATGGCGTACAACATGATAAGTGTGAGGTTACGAGGTTTTGCAGTGCGAAATCATGACATTGCTTTTAAAAAAGGCGTTATTTGGCAACAAGTGACGGTATTACCTTTAGCGCGTGTACAGCATATGGAAATACACCAAGGGCCAATAGAGCGAAAGCTTAGCCTTGCGAGTATTAAATTATTTAGCGCTGGCGGTGTAAGTGCCGATTTACAAATTAGTGGGCTAACCCATGATGATTGTAAAAATATGCGCCAATTTGTACAAAACTACCGCCAAGACGACGCAACTACTCAGGCAGCTTTAGTCGATGAGTAATGCAACTATCGAAGATAAAGCGAGCCCTATTTACTGGCAAAAAGTATCGCCCTGGGCGCTTTTATACTTTGTTGTGCACTTTAGTGTGCGCTTTGTAAAAGATGGCCTTTTAAACTTACTGCCTATGCTTGTCGTGTTTGTTACTCAAGTAGAAAATAAGTTGTTTTGGGCGCAGGTTGCAGGTGGGATTGCGCTAATTTCGTTGCTTATTTACTCATTTTTATATTATTTAAATTTTAAGTTTTGTATTAGTAGCGACAATGAAATATTGCTTAACAAAGGTGTATTTAAAAAAGAGCGACTTACGCTTAAATTTGGCCGTGTGCAAAACGTTAATATTGCCGAGCCATTTTATTTTACCCCCGTAAACTTAGTTAATTGTATTTTTGATGCCGCTGGCAGTGTGTCGCAAGAAGTTGTTTTACCTGGCGTCACTAAAGATTACGCACAGCAAATGCGTAAACAAATATTTGATTTTAAAGCGCAGCAACAGCAAGAAATACAAAATACTGAACAAAGCGAAACAGACACTATCGAAAACAGCCTAAGCATTAGCAATAAAGAAATAGCCAAATTTGGTTTGATGTCGAATATGGCTATTTTAGCAATCGCTGCTTTGGCCCCTTTTATAAACCTGATTGTTGATTTTTTAGAGAAGCAAATTATTACCAAAGTAGAAGGCTTTTACCAACAAGAGCTTGGTATGCTGGCAAGTGCTGCTACCTTTGCGATGATCACCTTAATTGTTTTGCTAGTTTTGGTAGCGGTGATGCTATCGGTGACTATGTCGCTTATTCGTTTTTATAACTTTGAGCTTTATTTTAAAGGTCAAAAATTTAAACGTATTGCTGGCTTGTTAGAGCGCCATCAGCTTTCAATGAGCATGGATAAAGTGCAATCTATTGTTATTAAGCAAAACCTAATGGGGCGATTACTAAAGCGATTTACCGTTGAGTGCTTGCAAGCAAGTAGCGGCGGAATAGCAGCCGGTGTTGCGGCTAAAAAAAATAAACAAACCTTAGTATTACCTGTATTAAATAGCGAACAAGTTGATAGTGTATGCCAGTGGATTTACCCGTGGTTTAATAGTAAAAAACTCGCTTTTAAGCGCGCAGAGCGAGCGCTTTTGTATAAAAATTTAGGCTTTTATTCACTGTTACCCAGTGTATTAGTGTTTGGCTTTTGTTTTATTGCTGATATTAATACTTTGATTAGCCTTGGTGTTTTGGTGGTGTTTTCTGGCTTGGTAACTTTGTCGTATCAGCGTTATGGTTATTACATGCATGAGGATAATGGCCGATTTTACATGGTTGTACGCAAAGGTATGATTGGCGTTCATTACCGTGTTTTTGAGCTTTATAAAGCGCAAAGTGCACGCAGTATAAGTACGTACTTAATGAGAAAATCAGGCTTAAAAAGCCTGTATATACAACTTGCTTCAGGGTTTGCATTTATGCCCTACATAAAGCAGCAAGATGCTGACTTTATTATTGATTTTACAATTAAGCAGATTGAGTCAGATACTCGCAGCTGGATGTAAACTCCCCTAGTAAAACATGTGTAAATACACATTTGCACATGCTTTATTACACTTTCTTACTGCCCATGAAAGACATTTAATAATACCCTAGATGGTATTAAGGAATTCTTTTAGGGACGCTCATGAAAAAAACACTTATCGCATCAGCTTTATTACTAGCAGCACCAAGCTTTGCAGCCGATTGGCAAACTATTCATACTGAACATTTCAACATTCACTACAGTGTTGAGCATGCTGATTTTGCTAAATCAACTGCAACAGAGCTTGAAATAGTACGCACCAAAGTGCTTGAGCAGCAAAACAGAGCACTTGATAAAACAGTTGATGTAGTGGTGTTTGACCCCCTAAATGCAGCAAACGGCTTTGCATTACCTACCTCAAGTAACCCTGTAATGGCACTTTTTACAACCCCACCACAATCCGACACAGTTATATCAAACAGCTCTGGCTGGCAGCAGTTGCTTGTGTTGCATGAATATATTCACTTAGTGCACTTAGCACAGCCTACACGCAATCACTGGCAGCAGAAAGTACGTGGTATATGGGATTTATACGACTTAACCTACAGTGATACGCCGCGCTGGGTAGCCGAAGGTTATGCCACATTGATTGAGTCTAAAATGACGGGTCGTGGACGTTTGTTTGATAACTACTCAGAGTCAATACTGCGAGAATTTGCTCAACAGGGCGCACTGCCAACCTATGGGCAGTTAAATGGCGAGCAGGGCTTTATGGGCGGCTCAATGGCGTATTTAATGGGTAGTCGCTTTTTAAATTGGTTAGAGAAAAACTATTCAGAACAAACACTCGATAGTGTTTGGACGCGAATGCAAGGCGTAAAAACGCGGAATTTTGATGAGGCATTTAGCGGTGTGTTTGGGCAAAGTGCAGCCAAGCTATATCGCCGATTTATAGCTGAATATACCTATAAAGCAATGCAAATAGAGCAAGGGGAGCCGTTACTTAATAGTGAACTTTGGCTTGAGCTTAACTTATATGCAAGTAACCCAGTACTTTCAAAAGATGGTAGTAAAATTGCGATTGTTGAGCGAGATAAAGAGAGTAATACCAAGCTTATAATTTATAGCACTGATGACAACATTAAAGCGCAAGAAGAGTTTACTAAAGCGCAAAAAGAGCTACTCGAAAACGATGCACAAGACATTCCCGATACAGCGCCAAGTGTATTTAAGCGCGAACAAAAACAAGTGCTTAATCAAATTAACCGAGCTGGTATTGCAAACCCTCAATGGGTAAATAACACAACGTTATATTTTAATGCGTACAGCAATGAAGAGTCGGGTATTTATAACAAAGTGTCTGACATATTTAGCTATAACACTGACACTGGAAATATTACACAACTTACCGAACTTGCTGGTATACGTCGTTTTAACGCAACCAGTAACGGCGAAACCTTGTATGGCGAGCAAATAAGAGATGGCTACTCTGAATTAGTAAAGGTTGATCTCAATACGCAAACCATCACACCATTATTTACAAAAAGCCTTGAGACAACTTACGATTACCCAATACTCAGTCCTGATGAAACTAAATTAGTTTATTTATCAACATCATTAAATGAAAACTGGCAATTGTATATACAAGATGTAGGTGGCAATCAGCAGCAATTAGTACCTATGCCAAACGGGTATCAATATTTAAGTCAGCCAAGCTTTAGCCATAATGGCGAGTCAATTTACTTTGTTGCAGGTTTAAATAGCGCCACCGATATTTATAACTACAACATAGAGAGTAAAACACTCACCAAGTTAACCCAAGGGCAAGAGGCCGTTGCCCACCCAATTGAAATGGCTGATGGCTCGTTACTCTATTTTTCGATAACTGCAGATGGGCCAAGCATCAAAACACTGCCAAAAGCTATAAAAAGCACTGTAGTTACTGAGTTTGCAGCTAACAAAAAAGCACCGCTGCTAATAGTAAACGAACATATACTTCCAAAAGCTAAAATATATACGCACGACACTACAGAGCAAACAAATTACAACGTGCTCGACCAGCACGCTACTTTCGCGATTGGCTCTCAATATTATTCGGCTTCTACCAGTTTGTTAGATTTAAGCATTAAAAGTAGCGACTTATTAAAGCAGCTCGACTTACAAGCGGGTTATAGCACTGATTTACACGATGGGGCATTGCACGGTGGTTATGTGCAGGCAAAATATAATGCGCTTGATGTAAAACTGAAACTTGCACTGTTTGACTACAATTTAGATACATCGCGCCAGTCTCAGCAAAGTCTAAGTGCAGACATGGATGCCCGTGGTGGTTTTGCCGCAATAAGTTACCCCGTTAAATTTGGGCAGTTAAGTTTAACGCCAGAGCTTGCCTACAATTACACTGATTATAAGCAAAGCCATAAAAGTTGGACGCGTTTAGGTATTGCTCAAAATTGGCAATATGATCGTCAAGACTTTGCTATAGGCCAAAGTATTTATGCGAGTTGGTACGATGGCAGTAGCAAAAGTAATAATTGGCAAGGTTATGATTTAGCCGCCAAAATTTTTGGTAAAGCGTTTGGTATTCCTCTTTATGCAAACTTTTCTCAAAAGCAACGTGACGACAGGAGCCTTGCATTAGGTGGCTTTAGCTCAAATCTTATTAATCAGCAGCAAAATAGTGAATATGTACTTTCATCTGAGCTGCCTTTTTACAGTGCAACTGCAAAGCGCTATCAAGGCTACGGTGGCGGCTTTAGCTTTAAAGAAGGCATGCCGTGGCTTTATTATAAGCAACATCAACTCGACGACACCGTATACGCACAAAGCTACGGCTTAAAATACCAAGGTGACTTTAGTTTTGGAATGGGGCCAGCAGGTGTAAACGATTTAACGTTTAATATGGGACTGTCGCGAGTAGAAGGCGACAGTTTTGAAGATGAAATGCGAGCGTGGCTGAGCTTTTATTATTCGTTATAAATATTAATTGGCTAAGTTACTTATCCATCTGCAAGGATAGTAACTTAGCTTGATATACATCGAGTTTTTGATTATCACGTTCTAGTTCAATTGCTTTCTCAAGTAAGGTTTGTGTTTGTTTAATATTACCTTGTTGATAGCGAACTTTTGCGAGTTCCAAGTATAGCTCAGCAATGTAAGGCGCTTTAGTAATCGCTTGCTCAAGGTGTGCTTTAGCCTGATGAGCGTGGCCAGCTTGTAAGTTGTTTTTAGCGATCACTAGTAATTCGTATGGGTCTTTTTCTTTATTAACTAATTGTGAGGTGAGCTCTTTAACAAGCTCTTTGTCGCCTAACTTTTTAGCTAAAAGCTGATAGTTGCTGATTAAATTAATGCTTATTTCGTTATTACTAAGTGCTGTTTGATAGATGTTTTTAGCGCTTTGTAAATCACCAGCTCGGCGATGCAAAATGCCCGCTATATTAAATAATTCAGGATCATTGGGGGTGTATTTGTTTGCTTGTAAAATAAGTGAGTAAGCAATATCCAGCTGTTTGTCTGCCAATGCTATGGCAGCTAAATTACTATAAAACTTAGAAACTAAATCGTTATAGTCTGCGCTGTTTGAATAAAAACTGCGACGGGTAGGGAAGTAGTCGATTAATGTGCCCGCTCTGAAAAACTCAATAATATTATCATCTTTTTTCTCTACTTTTGGAGCATATACTTTTGTTCTAAAGTGATTAGCGACATAAACAACATTATTTTCTTTTGCGTATATGGGCTTACTTGTAACTTCTTGAAAGCTTGTTTCTAACCCAAGAGCTTGTGCGTAGCTTTGCGTTAAAATGGCTAAACTAATGCAATTACCTTGCGAACGCTTTAGGGTTTGAGCTGAAGTAAGTGTATCGCCATGGTATTTAAAGTTAGCTATCTGGCTTTCGAGGTAGTTGTAAATTATGCGGTCATCACGGATTTGGGATAGCTTTTGGTTTTCGGCGTAAGCTAAAAACATTTCTTTTTCAGCATCCGGTAACTCAAAAATACTGTGCTCGGAAGGTGTGTCGAGTTTATTAAACAAAGAATGGTTTAATAGTTGTTCAAGCCCTACTTGTTGTTCTACTTGCTGAACCTTGGTTGTGTTACATCCAACTAAAAATAAAAAGGTAATACTAATAACTATTTTGATAAATATCATAACCCACTCCTTTGTTAATTTTTACATTACAATGTGGTGGGTTTTTAATCAATGTTATAGATGTTTTTTCTAAAAATTTTATAAATGGACTAATGCTAAATTTACGATGTATAAAATTTTGGCTTAAATACTAATGTGACCATAGTTTTATAATGAAACACTAATAAACTATGCCCTCAGCCCTAATACAGAGCTGTAGGCAAAATAACGGTAGTAGCTTTGGGTATGCGCTAAGTAGAGTTTTATTATTCACTTTAAATGACTGTTAAGTAAATGTTATATTCTGAGCTGTTTTAATAAAATAAGTATTTTGACAATGTCATTTAAGCATCAGAAAGTTCCCAAGAGCGTTGTACTTCCAAGCGTCCCCTCCGACGCACCTGGTTTAAGGTATGAAAAGCCAGAACTAGGTAGTAACTATTGGGTTGTTGATGAGTTTTTTAAACATGAAGAAGCAATGGCTATTCGTTCTTCATGTTTAAAAAAAGAGGTTTGGAAGTACGGTAAGCCGTATACCAAAGAACTTTGGCCTGGAATGCGCACTCCTAATGCTCTAAATAGTAAACAGCTTAAAAAAATAGAAAAATATGTTAAGTCAGTTATCAAAAAAAATAAATTATGGGTTGCTGATTCCAATAAGGTTGTAGTTGATACCAATACTGCAATTTTAGTGGGGGCTGAAGAAGGGGCTTCTAGGCCTCATGTAGATAATCGTTATTTATGTAGATACGCTGCTGTTTTGTATTTAAATCCTGATCCAATTACCTCTGCCGGTACCTCTTTTTATCGTTTAAAGTATGCAAATGAAGCGGCAGGAGGAAATATTGTCGATCCTCCTTATGCTAACCTTGTTGATGCACTTAATGTAAGTAGCCTTCCATATAGCGCATGGTATAAAGACATAGATATTGAGAATCGCTTTAATCGTTTAATTATATTTAAAGGTAGTATTGTTCACAGTGCATCTGAGTATTTTGGAGATGATTTAAATACTAAAAGGCTGGCGATAACATTTTTTTGGATGTGCGAAGATTAATTAATAATTCTTTTTAGGCAGAAAAATCTTGTCGATAGTAAGGCAAAAATTCCGTTATTTAGTTGTTCTAAATGAGACGCTTTTAATGCAACTAGCGTTAGGTTTACTCCCTCAAAATGACTAAGTATTATTGCGCACTCTCTTCTATAAATAATATGTAGAGTGCTGTTTTTATAATTTATAAATAGCTTATTATTAAATGAATCATAAGCTATTATTTTTAAACGCTAGGGCATGTTGAACTTTGTGGATTGAAATTTGTTCAATCTAGGGGCGATTAAATCGCGGCGCGAGGTTTGTAACCTAGTGGACTAAGTAAAAACCGAGCAACAAAGAGTCAATCGTCCCTAGAAAGAACCCAAAGGGCAGCGCATGTTTGGTATTTATGCTGCGTTATCGCCTATTCATGGGGAATAACCACACTACATAGGCTCTGCCTTGCCTAAAAACCAAACATACTGCTGCAAATTCACCCACCAAAGATCAACACGCCCTAGTGACTTGGCGTTTATTTAAACGGTTTTTTTGTGATTGTTTTTTACGTTTTCGGCGAGTAAACCATAAGTAAAAACCAGTACCTGCTAGCCACACTGGGCTTAAACCAATTACGCACCACAGTATTTTACTTATTAGCCCTGCAAAGTAGCCAAAATGAAGCTTTCTAAAGCTATCAATTACCTGCCAGCCAACGCCTACTTCGCGAATATCCCAGTTAGCTATGTGCTCGCCTGTTAGCTTGTTATAGCTAACCGTATTGGCATACTCACTAGCAAGTGGGTTGGCGGTATCGACTTCGCCGAATAAAGTAATATTTTCGTCAGGTTCGAGTGGCATAACTAAAAACGTGCCGTTAAAAGTGGGTATTTGTTTTTTACTGTCATTGAGTATGTGTTGAAATGAAATATCGCTACTGTGTAGGTTTTTGGTTAGTACAAAGTGCTCTTCCTCTGCGTGTTCAATAACTTCGTGATACCACACCGCCCAGTTAAAGTAGCCACCTGTGATAGCTAAAATAATAATGATGGGAGATCCTATAACCCCCGTCATTTTATGAATGTCGCTAAGTACAATTTGCAGTGTTGCACGCCAGCGCACACTAAATAGACGCTGCCAAAATTTACGATAAATAATAAGCCCAGTAATACCTAATACCAATAAAAACAGAGCAAAAAAGAAGCCTAGTACAGTACCTGTTTGCCCTGGCAGGTTTTTAAAGTCGTTCAGTAAAAAAGTGTAATGTAGTTCTAAAAACCAATCGGTAAAATAATGGCTGGTACCAACAGGTTCAGACAAAATGTCACCCGTATACTGGTTTAAATGAAACTTATACCATTGCTCTGTGCCGCGTTTGACTAAGTAAACCCGATCAGCTGTATCATCGTTAAATATTTCCCAACTACCTACTACATATTCAGGGTAAGCATGCTCTGTTTTGGCAATTAACGTGTCGATTGGCATGCGCTCTGGCAGTGCATTTACAACAAAGTGGCTGCTTGGCATAAGTAAGCCATCTATTTCACTTTTAAAAACTAATACGCTCCCTGTAATACTAATAACAATCAATGGAATGATAGCTATTAGAGCGATCCAACTGTGAATTTTAAAAAGAGTTTTTCTCATAGGTAGTTTTATATACAGCAGCTAATGACTTGCGCATGATAACAACTATCATTTTTATTTAATAGTTTAGCGGTGAGGCTTTCTATTAAACCGGTAAACCGTGAACTTAATTCTACGGTTTTTGTATACCTAGCTTGCCAGTACCTAAAACAAGAATATCTTATTTAGTTGAGTTAAATTTACGCGGCTCTACAATGCCGCGCTCATAGTAAAAGCCTTTTAAAACAAATGTTTATTAAATGTTTTTATTTCTGCTTTTAATTAACATTTATGTAACGAGCGAGGTTGCTTTGGCGCATTATTTGCCTATATTGTCTTCATTTATTCTGGTTTTTAGTTTTTTACCATTACTAAACAAAATTCGAAAAAATCGTAGTGTCTCAGGTTTATCACTATTGATGATGACGTTTGGGTTAGCACAAAGCCTTTATTTTATAACCTACAATATTTATTTTGAGCGTTTTTATATTGCGTTACCATTTATTGTAACCGGTGCGTTAAGCGGGCTTATTTTATATTTTTTTGCACGTTATAACGCAGCTAAACGAGAACGTGTACAGCTGGTTACTATGCTAGGTTTTTCGTTACTGCCTTTTTCACTGCTTTTAAATTCAAGCCTCGATACTGCAACGGTATTAAGCGCTTTAACGTATGTTGGCCTTGTGATGAGTTCGGTACGTGTTATGCCGCAAACTTATAAAACATTGCGTACGGGTAATGTGAGTAATTTAAGCGCGCGCTACTTTAGCTTGCAGTTTATTGCTGGTATTTGCGGCTTAGTTGTTGAGCTTACAACAGCGGCTCCAAGCACGGCGCACTTACTTATGTTTATTATGCTGTTGCTTACCAATGCTGTGCAATTTGGTTGTATGCAATATTATAGAATGCGGCCTGTAATAGCTTAAAGCCAAAATAAAAGTGCTAATTTAGTTTAGGTATGGCAGTTTTAAGCTATTAATCATTACAAAGTTTAAACAATGCAATTAGCTATTCATCAAATTGATGCGTTTACGAATGAGTTATTTAAAGGTAACTATGCGGCAGTGATCCCACTAAAATCGTGGTTAAGTGACGATTTAATGCTAAAGATTGGCGCTGAGAATAACGTATCTGAAACTGCTTTTACCTGCCTGCAAGACGATGGCAGTTTTGCTATTCGTTGGTTTTCGCCGTTAATGGAAATCGATTTTTGTGGTCACGCCACACTTGCGGCTGCCTATGTTTTATGTGAAGAGCATAACATATCGCAAATTCGCTTTATTGCTGATGCGGTGGGCGAGCTAATCGTTAATAAAAACGCTGATGGTAGCTTTGCAATGACCTTTCCAAAACAAGCACCGGTTGAAGTGCAAAATGTGCCTCAGCAACTGCTTGATGGCCTGTCTATGCAACCGAGTAAAGTGCTTAAAAATCGCCAAGCCTACTTTGTTATTTATGAAAACGCCGATCATATACTTGAATTAAAAACTAGCTCAGAGCTTTTAAAAACGCTTTATCCACTTGATGTAGTGGCCACTGCTGCAAGTGCTGAATATGATTTTATATCTCGTTATTTTTGGCCTGCAAGCGGTGGCGACGAAGATTATGTAACAGGCTCTATTCATACTGGCTTGGCACCTTACTGGGCGCAGCAATTGGGTAAAACTACGTTAAGTGCTTATCAGGCTTCAAGCAGAGGCGGGTATTTACTATGTGAAGTGGGTGATACAACCGTCACCTTAACGGGGCATGCTGTAAGGTATTTAAAAGGCACTATTTATATTTGATCTGTGAATTAAGTGATAAAAAAGGCCACGTTAAACGTGGCCTTGGTTTACTAAATTTGTAGAGATATTTTACGCTTCTAGTGCTTTTGCAATTAAGCGATCAATATATTTTTTATGCGCTTTAGTTGCTGTATCTGCACCCCAAGCAGTGCTGGTATCGGCTATTTGAGTTAGCTGATATAACGCAGCTGTTTTAGCTAAGTTATCGTACTTACTTGCTTTGCCAAGACCTGCAATTGCGATTAGCTGATTAACATACTCAATTTGTAAGTTGTGACTAATAGAATTTGCATCTTTGCTTTTCACAAAAATATTAGCGGTTAAATCTTGCATAAACTGAGTTAGGCTATATTCATTGCCGTACAAAGCAGTATCAGAAATACGCAGTAATACGGCTGGGTGTAATAGCTGCGCAAGTACAGACTTTTGCATACCTAAAATCATTTTGTGTGCTTTAGGGTCTTCATTTTTACCAAAGTGATTAAAGCCACGACGTTGCAGTTGCAAGTAGCTATATAGAGGTTGCATGTTTTGTAGTACGTCTGGTGCAAATACAAACTTGGCTAATATATCCATCGCTTGTGTTTGACGTTCAAGAGATACCGGTGTAAATGGTTTATCTGCGTTTGCATCACCCACTACAGCACGCTCAACGTACACACCACCAATTTGGCGAGAAACAACACCCGCTTGAGCTCTGTATTGACCAAATAAGCTATTAGCAGAGGTAACAAGCTGTTGGTAAGACTCACCTTTAACCGTTGCTTTATCTTTTAGCTCAGTAAATAATTTATTAATTAACGCCATACGATCTGCGCCATAGGCCGCAGGATTTGACGACAAATCACCAATCATTACACGTGGATCGATATGGCGACCTGGTGCGCGCATATCGTCTGCATCGTTACCAAAGGCAAGGGCATGTTCACTTGAACGAGCAAGTATTTTTTCAAGTCTAGCTTGCTCAGCAGCTTCATCTGCAAGTGCTACGCTGTAGCCATAGTTAATAGCCCAATCATCATAAGGGCCTGGTTTTGTTTGAAAAATATCACCTTGCTGCATACCAATTGGGGCAATGTTAGCGGGTGCATAATCCATAACAGAGCCGGTTACTATGCCTTGGGTTTTGTTTTTGTCGTGTACTTCTTTTTCATCCCACAAAATTGATGATTTCATATTGTGGTTAAGACCTAAAGTATGGCCAACTTCGTGAAGTACCAATTGCGTTAGACCTTGGCGAAGCATTTCTTTATCTTCAATTTTGTCGCCGCTAGCAAGACCTTTGGCAAGCATTAGATTTTGTTGAATCTCATGCCCTAGTGAGCAATTTAGCTCACCGGTATTTGTTGCTTCACCGTGGCTCATTGTTCCTTGAGTGAAAAGTGTGTCGTAAATCCAACGGTTTTTCATAAATACAAACTCAAGCATAATGTCTGAGCCCAGTATTTCGCCTGTTAATGGGTTAGCAAGTGCTGGTCCGTATCCGCCAAATGGAGGCTTAGGTGACGAAGTCCAACGCAGTACGTTGTAATTAATATCGCCCGCATCCCAGTCTGCATCATCTGGTTGTACTTTTACCTCTAAGGCATTTTTAAAACCGGCTTTTTCAAAAGAAGTATTCCACGTTAAAACAGCGTCACGAATAGTATCGCGCCATTGGATAGGTGTGGTGTTTTCTATCCACCAAGTAATTGGTTTTACTGGCTCTGAAAGTGCTGCACTAGGGTCTTTCTTTTGTAGATCCCAACGCTTTATAACATCTTCATAAGGTGCCCAATCGGCAGATGTCATTTGATCAAATTGATTTGTAAAATAACCAATGCGCGCATCATCCATACGTGGTGCGTAGTTATTGCTAGGTAGAGCGACAAACGAGTGCTGAACTTTTACCGATACGCTACGTGGGTCGCTTACTGCATTTGAGCCACGTACCGTTGGGCTTGGGTTAGTAAATACGTAATCAACAACCACGTCTAGATTATTAGGGTATGGACGCTGTTTAATAATGCGTGATTTTTTATCGTCTAATTTGCCTACTTTAAAGCGCTTTTTGGCGTTTTTATCAGCTGGATTTGGCGTAGGTGATACTTTATGAAGTGCTTCGCTTAAAAATAACTTATTTACGTTAAATGCTATTTTACCGTCTTCTTCTTTTTCTATTTTAATGCTCGCAAGTACCGCTTCACTAATATTGGCATCACTCGCTTTTGAAATTGCACTGTTTTCGTCAAATTTGTAGCGAGGTGTTTTGCTAATGATATCGATACGATCAAAGTATTTTCTAAATTCAATTAACTTAGTTTCACGGTACGAACCACGATAATGGCCTGCATCTGTAACGCCATCGACAGTGTGCGCAAAATATACAAACGGCGTATTAAGTTGGGACTCGTTAATCACCATAAGGTGCTTACCGGTTTTTTCGTCTTGATAAAGGCTAAATATACCGGCAAATTCGGTTTGTCCTTTGATCATTTCGCTAAGTGTTTTTGGCTCTTTTTCGTCTTTTTTATCGGCTGCAAATGCATGGCTGCCAAACGCTAAGCTAAGCGCAAGGGTGATGGTCGTTAATTTCATTTTGAGACTTTTAATATTTGTTAATTTAATTGGACTGTACGTAAATTAATTTAATTTCGCACATCTTCGCGACGAAATTTAAGTGTACAACGCTAATTAACTGATATTAATAAACAAAAGTTTGTAACAAAATATAACGAATGAGGTGAGCTGCATGCAAAGTTATTTTTATAGCCCTAAATAGCAGTGGTTTATATGTATTTGCAACAGTTGCTTACAAATGTCACCTTAATGTTTCATATGGCTCTGGTATTATGACGTTAATAGAATTTTGGGGATAATAGGATATGCAAACAAATTCACTTAGATGGGTTTTTCCATTTGTAGCGCTAATTGTTGGTGTTGTTGGCTTTATGGGAATAAATGCCATTGCACAAGAGCCAGAAAAAAAAGAAGTAATTGATACTCGTCCAACAGTGCAAGTTGAGCCAGTGGCTGCAAACGATCATCAAGTTATTATTAATAGCTACGGTGAAGTAAAGCCTCTTGAAAGTACACAGCTTTCGGCGCAGGTGTCGGGTGAAGTGTTAAGTTGGCATCCTAATTTTGTAGCCGGTGGCATCGTTGCTCGCGGTGAAACGTTATTCACTATCGAAAAAGACAACTACGAAGCAGCAGTACTTGTTGCAGAGGCAGAAATTGCTCGTGCACAAGCAGGCTTGATTGAAGAGCAGGCGCAAGCTCAAGTAGCCGCAGATGAAGCAAAGCGTTTTCCAAGTAAAGCGCGTACCGACTTATTTTTACGTAAGCCTCAAGTGCTAAGTGCGCAGGCATCTGTAAAGTCGGCGCAAGCTGCATTAAAACGTGCACAACGTGACTTAGATAATTGTGAAGTAACAGCCCCTTACGATGCATTGGTTATTAGCCGAAATGTAGGTGTTGGTCAATTTGTCACTATGGGTTCGCAAGTTGCTGAACTCAATAATATTGAAACTGCTGAAGTGATTATTCCTATAGCAGGGTTCGATAGCGTTTTTTTACCAGAGCGTATTAAAGGTATTACCGCAACGATTATTCAAAAAGGCCTAAACAGCTTTACCCGAGAAGGTGTAATTGACCGCGACCTAGGGATTGTTGATAACGCTACGCGTATGAGCAGTCTAGTCGTGCGTATAGAAGACCCATACGGTCTTAAAAACATACAACCAGCCATTAAGTTTGGCAGCTACGTACAGGTAAATTTTGCAGGTGCAATGCTTAATAATATTTACCGTTTACCGCAAGCTTTGGTTAACAATCAGACTGTGTGGGTAGTAAACGAAAATCAAGAACTAGAGCCTCGCAAAGTAACGGTTATTCGAGAAGAGGGTGAGTATTTTTATATTAGCAGTGGTTTAAATGCCGATGACAAACTCGTTATTACTTTACCTGAATACCCGCAAAAAGGAATGCAGGTTAAAATTGCAGGTGTAGCTGCAAAACCTGAAAGCTCAGAAACGAGCACTTCAAACACGCAACAGCTGTAGGGTGTAATAGTTATGAGCGAGTCAATACAACAAAAACAAACAGGGCTAATTGCCTACTTTGCTAATAATTCAGTAGCCGCTAATTTAATGATGTTTTTTATCATTATTATGGGGGCTATAAGTTACTTTACGATTCAGCGTCAAATGTTTCCTAATGTAGAGATTAACTACATTAATATTGAGGCTAATTACCCAGGTGCCTCTCCTCAGGAAATAGAAGAAAGTATTCTTATAAAAGTTGAAGAGTCACTTAAAGATATAACCGAAATTAAAAAAGGCGTGTATCGCGCATTTAGAAATGGCGGTACAGCAAGCCTGGAAATAAACACCGATGCAAAACTTACCGATGTGCTTGATAAAGTAAAGTTGCGTGTTGATGGTATTGCGACTTTTCCGGCAGGTATGGAACCGGTCACCATAAGTCAGGTTGAGTTTAGGCAAGACGTAATAGGTATGACGCTCGTTGCTGATTTACCACTTACAGAGCTTAAGCCGATAGCAAACCAAATAGAGGATGAGTTACTACAGTTATCTAACGTGTCGTTAGTGGTAAACGATGTTCCTCTTGATGAAATAGCAATTGAAATAGAGCCCGATACGCTGCGCCAATATAATCTAACCCTTAGTGATGTGATGAATGCGGTACGCCGTTACTCAGCTAACTTTTCGGCGGGGCAGCTAAAAACCGACGCAGGTGTTATTTCTGTTCGCGTCGAGAATCAGTTTTACTCAGGTGAAGAGTTTAGACAAATTCCGGTAAAAATTGGCGAGTATGGCGCTAAAGTTTTACTGCAAGATATTGCAGTTATTAAAGATCAATTTACCGAAGGTGAGCGCTACTTTAAGTTTAATGGCGAAAACGCGGTGTATTTATCGGTAAAAGCAACGCAAGAGCAAAACATGATTCCCGTTGCGGATTCGGTTAAAGCGTTTATTGATCAAAAAAATAAGCAGCTACCGCCAGGTATTCGATTAGAGCCATTAATGGATATGACCTATTACCTAAATGCTCGCCTTGATATGATGAAAGCTAACCTGTTTCAAGGTGCCATTTTGGTGGCAATTATGTTGTCGTTATTCTTGCGTTTTAAACTAGCGCTTTGGGTAATGATTGGCTTACCTGTTTGTTTTTTAGGAGCCATGATGATGATGCCACTATTTGGCATTAGCATTAACATTATTTCGTTATTCGCTTTTATAATGGTGCTCGGCATAGTGGTGGATGATGCCATAGTGATAGGGGAAGCTGCCTACACCGAAGTTGAAAAAAGCGGCGGTGGTGTAGAAAATGTTGTGCGTGGCGCTAACCGAGTCGCGACCCCAGCAACCTTTGGTGTGTTAACAACAATTGCTGTATTTGCACCATTCACAATGTCGAGCGGGCCAGAAAGTGCCTTCTTTTATGGTATAGCCGTTGTAGTAATGCTGTGTTTAGTATTTAGTTTGATTGAATCAAAGCTGATACTGCCAGCTCACATTGCTCATACGCACTTTTCGCCGATTAAAAAAGGTGGTTGGCGCGATCGCTTCAATACACGCTTTTTTGGTTTCGTAAATGGCCCATATAAACGTTTTATTGCTAAGTGTGTTGATTGGCGCTGGACTGTTTTGTTTGCTTTTATTGCAATGTTTATAATCAGTATTGCACTTATTACGTCTAATAAAGTACGTACAGTTCCAACTCCTAAAGTGCCGCACGACTTTCCACAAATTCAAGTAGAAATGAACGACAACGTTTCTGACTTACAAACCATTGCGGCTATTCGTGAAATAGAAGCTATGGTACTTAGAGTCGATGAAGAAACTGAGCGTGAATTTGGTCAAAAAATTATTCGTGATGTATTGGTATTTAACCAAGGCAGAACCGAGTCGCAGTTACTAGCTCCATTAGTTGACGAAGATTCACGTCCATACAATGCATTTGAACTTTCGCGTCGCTGGCGTGAGGCTATGCCGACTATTGCTGGTATTAAGTCGTTAACTATTCAAGACGATGTTGGTGGCGGCGGTGGTAATGGCGGCGGCGAGTTTGGCTATTTACTGTATGGCTCAGACATAGATACTTTAAATCAAGCGGGTCGTCGTTTTATTCAATTACTTCAACAGCAAAAAGGGTTGTTTGATATTAGCTCAACCATAGATCCTGCGAGCAAAGAAGTGCAAATGAGCCTTAAACCCGTTGCTTACGATTTAGGCTTAGATTTAGCCGGCATTGCAAATCAAGTGGGTGCTAGTTTTTATGGTGGCGAAGCACAGCGTGTAATCCGAAACGGCGAAGAAGTACGCGTAATGGTACGTTACCCTAAGCTGACTCGTGAGGCATTTTCATCGCTTAAACACACCGTTGTTACTACCCCACAAGGGCGAGAAGTACTTCTTGGTGATGTAGTAGAGCTAACAGAAACGCCAGGTATTAGCTATATACGCCGTGAAGGTGGTTACCGTACCGTGTATGTTTATGGCAATATTGATGAAGAGCAAATTGAGCCAGGCGAAGTGGTTAAGCAAGTAAAAGAAAATCTACTGCCACAGCTAATAGAAGAATTCCCAAGTGTTAAATCAGAGCTTGGTGGCGCAATAGAAGAGCAGCAAGCTCAAGCTAATGAGCAAATAATGTTTTTTATTGGCGGAATGATTTTAGTATACATACTGCTAGCTGTGCCGCTTAAAAGCTATTCACAACCGCTTATTGTAATGTCGGTTATTCCGTTTAGTTTAACCGGGGCTATTTGGGGTCATTACTGGTTTGATTTAGATATGAGCTTAATGTCGGGATTTGGCTTAATTGCCGCAGCAGGTGTTGTTATAAATGATTCACTTGTAATGACAGATTATGTAAACCAAGTTCGCCGCGAAGGTGTTAGCGTTAAAAATGCAGTAATAGAAGCTGGTTGTGCCCGCTTTAGAGCAATACTATTAACGTCTATAACAACCTTTGCTGGTGTATTACCTATTATGTTTGAAACAAGCCTGCAGGCTAAGTTTGTAATACCTATGGCAGTAGCACTTGGCTTTGCTGTTATGTTTGCAACGTTAATAACGCTTATATTAGTACCGTGTTTATATATTATTTTAGGTGATATTGGTGCCGTATTTAAACGCCCATTTAAAAGCCGAGCTGTGAAAGTCTCGTAGATAAAAAACATAAAAAAAGCACTGACCGTTATTAACGCTCAGTGCTTTTTATTATCTATTTATTGTTGTTAAACTGGCTACAACAATAATTAATCTTTAAATTGCTTATGGCAATCTTTACAGCCTTTAGCCCATGCGCCAAAAGCTTTACCAATTACGGCTTTATCGCCCGATTGAGCAGCTAACGCTAGCTTATCTGCATTTGCTGCAAAAGCATTCGCTTTTTCAACAAAGGTTGCATTTTCGGCCCAAACAGCAGCAAGTGCAGCTGTGTCGCCTTTATCTGTTCCTTCGTAAAACGCTTCCCATGGCATTTTTGAAAGTGCAGCAGCGTTGTTAGCACGCATTTTAAATTGCTCTGCGTCAAAAGGTACTTTACCTTTTAGCATTGCGCCCATGTCACCAATTTGCACTGAGATCATTGAAAACGCAGCTTGGCGGTATTCAATCGCGTCACTTGGCTCTTTAAATGCAGAATTTGCCGATACGCTAAATGCACACGTTGCCAGTGCTATTGTTGCTAATACTTTTTTTAATTTCATGTTTGCCCCTGTTGAAAATTGTAATTCTTAATTCGGTATCTTGTATCTAACATCGTATTTATTCAAGTGAATACGATAGATTTAACTAAAACTTAATCGTTTATATCAATATCTGCAAATATCATCCCGCGACGCATGCTTCTAGTTGCTAAGAATACCTCACCAAGTAACGACATAAATGCACATATAAGTAATGCCATTGCTGCTACAAAACAACAGGCAATTGTAACGCCTAAGTTTATAGATTGAATATGCGATAAAAATAACAACATAACCACAGCGCATACAAGTAGTGCGCTTAATACACTTAAACTAAAAGCAATATGTATACATCGAGAACGCTTTAAAAGGGCGCGCAGCTCTGTAGCGAGTGATTTATTAAAGTCCTCGTCAGTACTTACTTTTAGTCTGCGTTCTAGCTGACGTGCCCTATCGGTAATTCGTGCTAAACGATTAGATAAAACACCTAAAGTAGCAGCAATACCCGTGATTAAGAATACAGGGGCAACGGCCGTTTGAATTACTTTAGCCATGGTTAAAATGTTAATTACTTCGTTATTCATTCATTTCTCAAGAAAAAGTTAGAGTTGTTTACATTAGTTCACAAATATGATTTTTTAACTTTATTGTTTTAAATCAATTTGCTGAGGTGGTGTTTTCTTGTTTTTTGGATTTGATGTCATGTGTTTGTAACCAAGGTGTTGCTTGGGTTGTACCAAAAGTTTTATATTCAGTACAACAATATAATCATTTTGATTAATACAAATACAATAATACATAACCTATCCAAGGGGAACTCATGGCTAAAAATATAATAAAAAAAACTGCTATAGCTACGGCAGTCTCAAGTGCATTTCTTGCTACTTTTGTTAATGCGGCAACTTTACCTAATGCAACGATTGCACCTCAAGCTGCAGAGCAGCTGAAAGAATTAGCATCTGAGCAAAAACAGCCTTCAGCACATATGATTGTTTTACGTGCAGCAACTTCTGTTGATGCTGTGGCTTCTGGCACTTATGAAGCGTCAAGCAGTCGTGAAATGATTGCTAACGTTGAGCTGCTTCAAAACACGATGGCCAACGAGCTTAGTAGCTTAGACTTTGATGCAAAAATAATTGGTAAAACAAAAATATTAGCACCAACATTAATTGTGCAGGCGACACCAGAAGCCTTAGCTAAAATAGCTAAAGATTCACGAGTGGCTAAAGTATTACCGATGTTTGACTACGAATTACATGTAGCTGCAACGTCTGAATATATTAATGCTAAGCCTTTAATTGTTGATGGTATTGTAACTGGTAAAGGTCAGCGTGTGGCTGTTCTAGATACTGGTATTGACTATACCCACAAAGCATTTGGTGGTGAGGGTACTGTAGAAGCATACGAGGCTGCTCAAGCTGATCCTACAACGGTTGATTGGCCACAAGGTATTGTACAAGGCGGTTACGATTTTATTCGTGACGATGCTGATCCAATTGAAAATGATGCTGCAAATTCTCCTTCTACAGGTGATGCAACGAATCATGGTACGTCTTCTTCAAACTCAGTAAATGGTATTGCACCAGATGTTGAATTATATGTTTACTCTGTTTGTGGTGGTGGCTGTCCAAGTGCCGCTCAAGCTGCGGCATTAGAAGCTGCAATGGATCCAAATGGCGATGGTGATATTTCAGACCGCGTAGATGTTATGAACATGTCATTAGGTGGCGAGTTTGGCGATACATATACAGGTGGTGGTGCGCAATACCTAATTCAACGTGCTGTTGATTTAGGTGTGAATATGGTTATTTCAGCTGGTAATGATGGTGATCATCCATTCCGTATTGGTGGCCCAAGCACGACACCAAATGCGTTATCAGTAGGCGCAATGACTCATCCTACAACTGAAGTTGGTACTGCTACAGGTACTATTGCTGGTATCGAAGGTAATATTCAAGCATCAGGCTTTGGTCCGCAAACTGACTTTGTAATTACAGGTGCAGATATTGATTTAGTGTACCCTGACACAAACCAAGATGGTTGTGTTGATTTTGCTGATGATGTTGATTTTACTGGTAAAGCGGTTTTAATTGACCGTGGTGCATGTGCATTTACAGTTAAAGTACTTAGTGCACAGAAGAAAGGTGCTGAATTTGTACTGATTGCAAATAACACAGATGATGGCACTCCTGCACCAATGGGTGGCAGTGATGACAATGTAACTATTAAAAGTGTAGGTATTAATTTTGCTGCAGGTGCTGCTTTAAAAGCTCAATTAGCTGCAGGCGATACGGCAACATTTGATATTGATGTAAAAATTAAAACTACAGCAGGTGCAGTAGCTACGTTCTCTTCTCGTGGCCCTTCGATGGATGGTTTATTAAAACCAGAAATTACTGCCCCTGGTACTAGTATATTAGTTGCAGCAGCAGGCACGCAAGATCAGCTAGCTCCTGTATCTGGAACATCTTTTTCAGGCCCTATTACAGCCGGTGCTGTTGCAATGGTACGTGAAGCTCACCCTGAACGTAATGCATTTGAGATTAAAGCTACAATAATGAATGCAGCTGACTTAAATGTAACAAATGAGCCTTTAGCAAGCAGTCCTGACTCAGAACTGGCTCCAATTAGTATGATTGGTTCAGGCTTGGTTGATGTAACTAAAGCAGTCAACTTACCAGTTGCTGCATGGGTTAATAATACACAGTTTAATACTAAACAAGCGGCTCTTTCATTCGGCCTTGTGTCAATGGCTGGAACAGAGTCTCTAACTAAAACAGTGACTGTTAAGAACTTCTCATCAGATGCTAAAACGTATGCGCTGCGTACTGAAGCTCGCTACCAAAATGATGACGATACAGCTGCAATTAGCTGGGATTTCCCTGAGTCGGTAACAATCCCTGCAGGTCAGTCAATTAACTTTGATGTGACGCTAACTGTTGATCCAACAAAACTACCAGCGTGGGAATTAGAAAACCCATTTAGTGCAGACGACATTGCTGCAAGAAGCGCTGCTCTTACTTCAGTAGAGTTTGATGGTGCATTGGTATTTAATGACGCAAGCACTGATACAGACCACGATTTACACGTTGTATATCATGCAATGCCAAAAGCTGCGACAGAATTAAGCGTTTCGTCTCAAATCATTGATAACGAAATGGCACTTATTGTTGAAAATAGCGGCCAAACAGATATTACTCCTTTTGCAGAAAGCATTGTTGCAACAGGCACAGAGAAAACACGAGAAGAAGCTGAGTTTAATATTTTAGCGACTACTTTCTCTGCATTTGCAGATAGCTCTTGTGACTCTGGTATTTTTGTAACGTCATCAATTCAATTACGTGACCCGTTAACGCATGTATTCCAAGCAGGCTACAGATTAGAAGTTGATACTGATAATGACGGTGTTTATGATCAAGTTATGCAAAACTATAACGACCGCGGTCGTGAAACAGCATTCCCTGGCCGTAGCCGTACAGTAATTGGTGAAACTGATGGCGCTGGTAACGATTCGTTAGCATGGGTTACTCCGCTTTATCACTCAGCCGGTGAAGATACTATTACCTTCTCAACTTGTAGTGAGCTACTAAACGTTGATGGTTCATTGCTTGGTGAGAATATGAACTTTAAAGCATCTGTGGGTTACCCTTCATATGTTACCGGTGTATTCACTCAGACCGATAGTATTGAAGGCTCAACTACATTTGGAGCATCTCCAAGTGTAACGCTTACTTCTATGGAAACTGGCGAAGCAGTTACTTCACTTAAACCGGGTGAAAAAGCAATTGTTGAAGCAAGCGGTCCATTTGCATTATCACAAACATCTGGTTTGGATATTGTTAAAGTGATGAGTAGTACTGAGTTAGAGCTTCCTGCAATCGACGCCCCAATGCTAGTTGGTGGTGAGTTTAGTGTTTCAGAAGATGCTGCTAACGGAACGGTTGTTGGTGCACTAACTATCACTGAGTCTGAGCAAGACTTAGATGTGTCAGAATACTACGTTCAATCAAGTACTCACCAAGGTTTTGGTATTGATGCGGATGGACAAGTGGTTGTAACTAATACTGAATTGTTAACTGGTGATTCATCAGCTGAACTTCAAGTTGTTGCAATTGATGTACGCGGTAATGTATCTGCTCCTGCTGTAGTTACTGTAAGTATTACTAAAGTTGTACCACCAGTAGTAGAGACTGTAGCACCAGAAAGCAAAAAGAGCTCATCTGGCTCACTTGCATGGTTAACATTACTAGTAGCGCCATTTGCATTTATACGTCGTCGTAAACAAAAGTAATTTTATAACTTAATAGTTATACAAAGGGAGCTACGGCTCCCTTTTTACATTGCTTCACAAACTAAACAACTACAAACTCTAATTTATAGGTATATTTAATTACTTAATAAAGAATAAAAATACAACAAGGACTTTGACTGATGAAACGTACTCCATTCGCACTCGCAGCACTATCACTCGCTATTTTAAGTGGCTGTAATCAAGCCCCTGAAGAAACCAAAAAAAGTAATACACAAGTTAAAACGGTTCAAGTAGTCCAAGCTGTTGCCCCGGTTGCTAAAAAAGTGCCACATGAAATGACTATTCATGGTGACACACGTATAGATGATTACTATTGGCTGCGTGATGATGAACGTAAAGCACCAGAGGTAATTAACTACTTAGAAGCTGAAAACACGTATACTGATGCAATGCTCGCACATACTAAAACACTGCAAAGCGAGTTGTTTGAAGAGTTAAAAGGGCGTATTCAAAAAGACGATGATTCGGTCCCAGTTAAAAACGGTGATTATTTTTACTCAACACAAACACGTGGCGATAACGAGTACACTACTTACTTACGCAGCAGCGATTTTGCAGGTACCGATCAGCAAGTTATTTTAGATGTAAATGAGCTTGCTAAAGGTCATGATTATTATGCAGTAAGTGGTTTAGATGTAAGCCCTAATGGCAATTTAATGGCTTATGGCGAAGATACTGTTAGCCGTCGTATTTATAGCGTAAAAATAAAAGATTTAACTACCGGTAAATTACTCGAAGACACACTTGAAGGCACCAACGGTGGCATTGTGTGGGCAAACGATAATAAAACGGTTTACTACATTAAAAAAGATTTACAAACTCTACTAGGTTACCAAGTGTATCGTCATACATTAGGTACATCGCAAGCTGATGATGAGCTAATTTACGAAGAAACTGATACCAGTTACTACATGGGTATGAGTAAAAGCAAAGACGAATCGGAAATTTATATTTGGCACAGTAGCACGGCTGCATCAGGCGTATCTGTATTAAGTGCTGATGATACCAAAGCAATGCCTAAACGCTTAATTGAGCGCGAAGCAGGGCTTGAATATGATATTTCGAAGCTAGGGAATACTTACTACATTGTCACTAATTTAAATGCTGTAAATTTTCAGCTGATGAAAGTTGATATTGATAAAGCAGGCGACAAGGCTAATTGGCAAAGTGTGATCCCAGCGCGCGATGATATTAAACTCGAAGGCATTGATTTATTTAATGACTACTTAGTTTACCAAGAACGTGAAATGGGCCAATCAAAGTTGATTGCGCGTAATTTAAAAACAGGCAAAGAGTTACCACTGAGCTTTAACGATAGCGCTTATACAATTGGTACTTATGGCAATAACGATATAGATAGCAGCACGTTACGTGTTTACTACACAAGCATGACCACTCCAAGCTCATCGTACGATGTAGATTTAGCGACTGGCGATAAAACGCTTCTTAAGCAACAGGTTGTGTTAGGTGATTTTGATGCTGACAATTACGCTTCAGAGCGTATTTTTGTAACAGCACGCGATGGCATAAAAGTACCGGTAAGTTTAGTTTACCGTAAAGATGCGTTTAAAAAAGATGGCACTAACCCGCTACTGCAATATGGTTACGGTTCTTATGGCGCAACCATGGATCCAACGTTCTCAAGCTCACGCTTGAGCTTGTTAGACCGTGGTTTTGTATTTGCAATTGCCCATGTACGTGGCTCGCAAATGCTAGGTCGTCCTTGGTACGAAGACGGTAAGCTACTCACTAAAAAGAATACATTTAACGACTTTGTTGACGTAACTAAAGCACTGGTTTCTCAAAAGTATGGTGCAAAAGATGAAATATTTGCGTTAGGTGGCAGTGCTGGTGGCTTATTAATGGGCGCAGTAGCAAACCAAGCGCCTGAGCTTTATAAAGGCATGGTTGCTGCGGTACCGTTTGTAGATGTAGTAACAACGATGCTTGATGCGAGCATTCCGCTTACAACAAATGAATACGGCGAGTGGGGTAATCCGAACGAAAAAGCGTATTACGATTACATGCTGTCTTACTCGCCATACGACCAAGTATCTAAGCAAGCATATCCTAATATGTTGGTAACGACTGGCTTGCACGATTCACAAGTTCAATACTTTGAACCTGCAAAATGGGTTGCTAAGCTGCGTGACTATAAAACTGATGACAATAAGTTACTGTTTAAAATAGATATGGAAGCAGGGCACGGCGGCGCATCGGGTCGCTTTAAGCGCTTAGAAGATACCGCGCTAAACTATGCATTTATGCTTGATTTAGCGGGTATTAAAAAGTAATTAATTTATATATTTAAAATAAACAAAAATGTAAGGTGCTTTTTAAGAAAGCACCTTTTTTTGTGGCAAGTTAAAGCTAAACATAGTGCCTTTACCAATTTCACTTTGTACGTAAATTTCGCTATCCATCAGTTTTAATAACCCTCTGCAAATAGCCAATCCTAAACCACCTTGCTGGCGCCCTTCTTTATTAGAATTACTTGCTTGGTAGTGCGGATCAAAAATAGCATTCAGCTCATCTTCTTTTATGCCTACGCCCGTGTCTGATACATGCACAAATAGTTGATTATCGTCACTGCGTTTTACATGTACTGCAATGCTGCCGCCGCGAGGGGTATGCCTAATTGCATTATCAATTAAGTTACTTAACACGCGCTCTAATTTAGCTATATCGGCAACCACAGGAAAATCACAAATCGCAGGTTCTACCGACAAACTAATGCCTTTTTTATCAACGGCTAAACTAAATTTTGCCATGCAATCGTAAATAAGCTCACCTAAATTAAAGGTTTCTTTATTTATACTTATTTCGCCATTTTCTAAGTGAGCAAGCTCAAATATTTGCTCTATGAGTAGCTTTAATTGCCCACAATTATTAAGCGATACCTGCAAGTATTCTTGCTGCTCTTTTTTACTTAGCTGCTCGCCTGACTGATTTAATACTTCTAAAAACCCCTGCAGTGAAGCAAGTGGTGTACGTAGGTCGTGCGATAAGTGAGTTAGTAACTCTTTGCGTTGTTTATCGCCTTGTTCAAGCGCTTTAAACTGCTCATTAATACGCGTTAGCATGGCTTGAATACTTCGCCCTAAACTATGCACTTCGTTACTTTTTTGCGTTGAATAGTTACTTAGCTTGGTGTCGGTAAGGCTGTAGTTAGCGGCTTCAATATTACTAACATCGCGTGCTAAGCGCTGAATTGGGTTGGTAAAAAAACGTAGTAAAATTAGCATCGCAATAAATAAAAATGCGAGTGCAGAGCCAAGCCATAAAGCAGCTAGCCATAACTTATCATTATTTTTTACAGTGCTTAGTGAGGTATCGTAAGCCTCACCACCAATAATTACATATAAATAACCTTGTAGCTTATCTTGATTAAATACTGGCGCGGCTGAAAATATTTTTTGTTGCTCTTTATTACGAGGATTATCACCATAAATAGGTGCAGCGCTTGGGTCGTTAATCAGCCTTTTTAAAGGCGTTAAACTAATATGCGTGCGTTTAACTTTACCCGGCTTTGCTGAGTAAGTAAGAATTTTTCCGGTTTCGTCTACAAAATAAAATTCAAACGCAGGACCTAATAACATTAAGGTATGAAAGAGGTTTTCAAGCGCTTTATAGTCGTAAACACCTTCTTTTATTAGTGGGTTATCTTGTACTAAATGTTCCGCTAACGCTAAGTGCAGATTTTGTTCGGCGTGGTGTTTTGAGGTGAGTTCCAGTTGCTTGCTCCAGCCGTAAACTAGGGCGCAAATAAAACAAAAAATCACGACTAGCGATATAGCTAATTTTTGATACAAAGATAATTTCATAATAGGTGTCTTAATTGAGTTGGCTAGGGTTTAGTTTGTAACCAACACCCCAAACTGTTTCGATGATAGGCGCTTGTTGGTGTTCTTCTAGCTTGGCACGTAAGCGGTTTATATGTGAATTAACCGTGTGCTCGTAACCACTGTGTTGGTAACCCCATACTTTATCGAGTAACTGCTGGCGGCTAAAAACATGATTAGGATGGCGTGCAAAGTAAACGAGTAAATCAAATTCGGTGGCGGTAAGGTTAAGGGCTTGCTTGCCTAAATACACTTGGTGCGAACTAAATTCTATATTGAGTGAGCCTACATTTAGTGTTTGTTCGCTATCAACGGGGGAGTTGTCGTTATTTTGGCTAGCGAGTAGTTGTGCTCTGTGGCGTAATTGGGTTTTTACTCTGGCTTGTAATTCGCGTGCAAAAAAGGGTTTACAAATATAATCATCGGCGCCCATTTCAAGGCCAATAACTCTGTCCATATCGCTACTAAGCGCGGTGAGTAAAATTACGGAGGTAGTTGGGTAATGCTCTTTTATTTTTCGGCATAAGCTCAAACCATCCATTTGGGGTAAGTTTATATCGAGTAAAATAAGTCCGTAGGGATGCTTAGCTATTTTTTTTAAGGCAAGTTCTGCGCTTACAACATGATCAACATGTAAGTTAAGCGACGTTAGCTGCGTGGTAATTAACTTACCTATTTCTCTGTCATCTTCTACTACTAATATTTTTTCGTGACGCATGTATTACCTCGTAAAAAGGGGGGCATCCGTGCTCCCTTACTTCCCCATTACAAGCTGGAACGTTACTGCGTGCGCGTAATTACTATTTTCGATACTGGGTTATCAAACTTATGTTCAACACCAAGTGCTGATGTAGATAATCCATCTTGATTTGAAACAATGCCTGGATGCATCGTTATTATATCGGCTGTATCGTCACGTATTTCGTTAAACCCTTCACCGCTAGCGGCAGGACCTGGCACAGTTTCAGCTGTTTCTGTATTTGCTTCCGTACCCGCATCATAAGCAGTCGTAGTGCGTGATAACGAACCGCCAACTTCTAATGTTGATACATCTAAAGAACTAAGACCGGTAAAAGCATCATTTGTATTCCCAAGCATGGCAGCAAATGACAAATTAAGCGTTTCTTGTTCTTCAACAGTAATTATTACTGTGGTGGTTTCACCAGGGCCAATAGCGCCTTCAGCTGAAACTGCAGCAAGTGCACTTTCATAGCTGAGGTATTCTTCATTTGCACCGCTTTCTGCAAGCATTTCTAAACCAACAGAAGCTGTGGTACCGAATGACCAAGGTGTTTCATCTTCAAAAGCAATGACAGAGAGTGGTGACAAAGGCTGTCCTGCAGTTAAGTTACTAAAAGTAATAGTAAACTCACTGATCACAGGTTCTACAACAATTGGCTCAACAACGACCGGCTCTTCAACAACTGGGTCGTTATCATTATCGCTACACGCTGCAAGTGTGGTTGCAAGTGCAAGCACTAGTAGACTTTTTTTAAGGTTGTTAGCAGATGACATAATCATGCTCCTACTTAACTGTAACGGTTAATTGCGCTACTGGGTTTAACCATCTGTGTACTGTATTACTTAAATCGCTATTACCCGCTTCTAAATCGTCATCACCTAAGCTACCTGGGTGAATATGGATGCTTGTATTTGTATCACCACTTAATATACCAGTACCGCCAGTGCCAGCGTCGCCACCTGGAGCCGCAGGAATACCTGGGGTACCTGGTGCACCAGAGCCTTCAACTACAAGCTCATTGTTCTGTTCTGTGCCTGCATCGTAAGCATTTAAATTAATTGTGTAAGTACCCGCTTCTGTTGGGATTTTCCAGCTGTTTAAGCCTACAAAGCCATCATTAGTTGGTAGCATCATTGCAGTTAATGATAGGTACTCGTTACCGTCGATAGTGGTAAGTGTTGCCGTTGTAGATGCGGCTGGTGCAAGTAAACCTTCAGCTGGATTTGCAGCCATATCACTGCCCGCTGCAGTTGCTTGTGCAACTAGCTCTGCAATATTACCGCCTTCAGCCATTGTTTGTAATGCTGTAGATGCTTGCGTTGCTACTTCAAATAGTGTGTCTTCGCTGTTGTGTGCTGTAATTAACAGTGGAGTAAAGTGAATACCCTTGGTTAGGTTAGTAACTTTTAGGTCTAATTCTGCGGCCATAGTCGATTGGCTAGCTGCCGCTAAAAGAATTGCAATTGTTAATGTAGAAGTTTTCATTATTATTCCTGTAAGTGATGATTCGAGTTAAGTATTGAATAATCGTCTCCAGAAACTCTCACAAACTTATCACTTTTTTATCACAAGATTTTACGCTGTGATTTTTAAATACAAATACGTTGGTTGATTTGTAGACATTTGTTTAGTTAAGAGGCAACATACATAAAACAAAAAGGAGAGTGTTATGGAAGAAAATCAACAGGTTGAACCAGTTAATAAAGATGACCGTATGTGGGCTATGTTATGCCATTTGAGTGCGCTTGCCGGATTTATTGTGCCGTTTGGCTTAATAATTGGGCCATTAATTGTGTGGTTAATTAAAAGAGATGAGATGCCAGTTGTTGACGTGCACGGTAAAAAGGCGCTTAACTTTCAAATAACGATGGCAATTGCATATGTAGTTTGTTTTTTACTGATGTTTGTAGCAGTAGGCTTAATATTACTACCTATAGTGGCAATTTTTGGGTTTGTAATGGTTGTAATGGCAAGTATTAAAGCTAACGAAGGTAAAGAGTTTAATTACCCGTTTAGTTTAAATTTGATAAAATAAAACCTCAGTTATTTTTATACCAATTGCATTAAATTAGTGATCTATTATAGCGATAAGAAAATAGCTCAATAACAAGGCTAAAATTATGATACATAGTTGTTCTATATAAATAATTTTTAACGTCGTTAGTGAGTTATTTAATACGCTAGAATGATCATGTTTTTAATAAAATTGGTATTATAAACCCAGCTATAGGCTGGGTTTTTACGTTTAGCCATAAGGGCATTATGCTTTATCTCACGTTATTTATTAGCGCATTTATATCTGCCACATTACTGCCTAGCTCTTCTGAGGTGATAATGGTGGGGATGATTGCCCAAGGTAAAGTTAATTTATGGCTTATGTGGTGCGTATCAACACTTGGAAATGTATTGGGAAGCTGCGTTAATTACTGGTTAGGTACACAAGTACTGCGTTTTAAAGATAAAAAATGGTTTCCGGTATCGCAAAAAGGGCTTGATAACGCACAAAAGCAATTTAATAAATACGGTGTGTATAGTTTGTTGTTTGCTTGGCTGCCAGTAGTAGGCGATCCGCTAACTGTAATTGGGGGGATATTTAAAGTACGCTTTAGTCTGTTTTTATTACTAGTAACACTAGGCAAAGGCGCGCGCTATTTAGCGGTTATCGCCCTTGCCGTAGGATTCGAAAAGCTTTTTTAAATAAGTTTTTTAAGGCCTTATTTAGCCCAATCAAGCGTTAACGACACTGAGTCGGCAAAACGCAGTGCATGCGGTTTATCAACACGTGCTTTAGCGTAATGAACACTTGGGTGTGCGTGACAAACCGCAAGAATTTCAGCCACTAATTTTTCGAGCAGTAAAAAGTGGCCTTGCTCTACTAAGCTAATTACTTCTTTGGTGATCACTTTATAATTAAGTGCTTGGTCAACTTCATCCGTTTTACACGCGTCATCAGCAGGGTAGTGAATCTCTAGGTTGATCACTACATCTTGCTTTTTTTCACGCTCATCGGGGTTAAAGCCAATAAACGTACGCAGGCGCAAATTAGTAACGTTAATAATTGCATTAGCCATAGGGTTAACCTTTTATAAGCTGCAAAAATTCGTTGCGTGTTTTAGGGTCGCTTCTAAAGTTACCTAACATTACTGATGTACGCATGCTTGAATTTTGCTTTTCTACACCACGCATCATCATACACATGTGTTTTGCTTCAACAATAACGCCCACACCTTTAGCGCCAGTAACTTCTTCAACTGCTTTAGCGATTTGATGCGTTAGCTGTTCTTGAATTTGAAAACGGCGTGAAAACATATCAACAATACGTGCAAATTTAGACAAGCCTAATACTTTACCGTTTGGAATATAAGCAATATGGCAACGGCCAATAAAAGGTAGTAAATGATGCTCACACATAGAGTAAAGCTCTATGTCTTGCACTAACACCATGTCGTCAGCGTCAGATGTAAATACCGCTTTATTAGTTATTTCATCAAGCGTTTGACGATATCCTTGCGTTAAATATTCCATTGCTTTTGCAGCACGTTTTGGCGTATCAAGTAAGCCTTCGCGGTTAGCATCTTCGCCTACTGCGGTGATGATTTTTTCGTAACTTTCTTTTAATTCATTGTGCATAAATATCTCAGTTTATTTATATTTACTTTAAATGACGGCCGCCATCAACAGGCAAAGAGCGCCCTGTGATGTAGTGGCTTTGTAATAGTAAATCAATGCTATTGATAATTTCTTGGCATCCGGGTTCAATGCCCATTAATGATTTTTTAAGGGTCTTAGCTCGATATTGCTCATCGTCATGTTCATTAAAAATAATGAGTGATGGAGCAACCGAGTTTACTTTTATGTTTGGCGCATATTTAGCGCTAAACGATTTAGTTAAGTTATCGAGAGCTGCTTTACTTGCTGCATAAGCTAAGTGTTTAGGGCTGCCTGTTTCAACTACATAATCAGTAAGGTGAATTATATCAGCAGGTACTTTTTCACTTTGCTGATAGTTTATAAGCAGCTCAGCGCACATTAAATTAATTAAATACGGTGTTTTGGCGTGTATACGCATCATATTATCGAACAGTACTGCAAAGTCAGGATTGTTAGCTTCGCAGTCCCAGCTTGATGCATTGTGAACAATAGCGCGCAGCGATGTTGTATGCTCTTTAAGCGTATTTATAAATGCACTTATACCGTCATCGGTACTAAAATCGGCATAAATACATACAGCGCCTAGTTGCTCTAATTTATCAACAGCGTTGTGGCGAGTACGATACGTAATAATAACAGCCTGCCCTTGGGCTATATAATGCTGAGCGAGCGCTAAACCAATACGTTGGCCTGCGCCGGTAATTAAGATGGGCGATGTCATATAAGGCAGTGTTCTCTTTGGCGGGTAACTTATACCAATGTTGTTAAAACAAGATCGATCTATCGCTATTTTCTTAGGGCTATAATAGATCACTAATTTAACGCAATTGGTATTATAAAATTTAAAGCGTTAATTTACTAAAATATACGCAGTTTCTTAATCTGCCGATCAAAAAAGCAATTAATCCTCAAAGGCGTTAATTGCTTTATTTTATTTACTAAAACATTAATCGTAAATTGTCGGAATTGGTTGGCGCTTATGTTGTGTACGCATGTAAATACTTACAAGCTTTTGTTCAACGTCTTTAGAAACAGATTTACCTTCTAAAAAGTCATCAATTTGCTCATAGCTCAAACCAAGTGCTTCTTCATCTGTTAAGCCTGGGCGGTCGCTTTCTAAATCAGCTGTAGGTGCTTTTTCTACTAATAAAGCTGGGGCACCGAGTGCAGTAGCAAGTGCACGCACTTGGCGTTTTGATAAACCAAATAGCGGAGCTAAATCGCACGCGCCGTCACCAAATTTAGTATAAAAACCAGTAATGTTTTCAGCACTATGATCGGTACCCACTACTAAGCCTTGGCAAAAACCTGCAATTTCGTACTGAGCAACCATACGTTGGCGTGCTTTAACATTACCTTTAATAAAATCTATCTGAGCTTGCTCAGGCAGTGCTTCACCACAGCCAACTACAGCAGCTATCGCTTGCTCATGCAGTGCATCAGCAGCAGGTTGTACGTTTACGGTCATACGTTTACTTGGCTGGATAAAATCAACCGCCATTTGCGCTTCGTCTTCATCGGCTTGTACGCCATAAGGTAAGCGCACAGCAATAAATTGGTATTTGTCAGTATCGTGTTCTTTATTTAGCTCGTTTACGGCAAGTTGACATAAGCGGCCACAAGTTGATGAGTCAACACCACCACTAATACCCAATATTAGTGATCGTGAGTGAGCTGCTACTAAACGTGCTTTAATAAAAGCAACCCGGCGAGTTATCTCAGCATTTACATCAATAGTTGGCTGAACCTTCATTTCAGCCATAATTTCGGCGCGCATTGCCAGCTCCTTATAAAATTTAATATGTGATACGCAATAAACTTATTATGTGATTTAGTTTTAATTAATTAAAGTTTTAAATGAGCTTTTATTCTGCGAAGCTCTACTTTTAATTCTTCTACTTCTGCCAGTAAATCACTTAATTCTTTATCTTTAATTACTTCGCTTGGTAGAGCAACAAAGGCATCGGCGGGATTATTTTGTTGTTCGCCAAATAAATGAATGTATCGGCTGTCGCGTTTACCTGCTTCTCGTTCTAATTTACGGGCGTAATCGCTTTCAATCAGTTTATTGAGCGCTGTTTCTACTTCATTTACGTTATTAAAATCAGCAAGCCTAGCACTGCGAGTTCTTAATTCACCTGGGGTTTGGGCACCACGTAAAAGTAATAAACAAACAATGGCACGTTGCTGAGCAGAAAATTGCAGATTACTAAACTCAGTGTTGCAAAAGCGGTGGTCGTATTTATTTACTCGACCAGAAAGCCCTTCATCTATAGTTACCAAGCGCATGTCTATTAGTTCATCAAGTGCGTTTTGCACGTCACTATCTGTAAGATTTAACACAGGATCGCGATTAGACTTTTGATTACATGCGTTCACTAGAGCGTTTAACGATAGCGGATAATGTTCTGGCGTTGTGCTTTGTTTTTCTAGTAAGCAACCAAGAATACGTTGTTGATTTGCTGATAACTGCATAAATAATCTCAAATTAGTAAGCGTATTTTATTAGCTTACACCTTTATTGGATACCAAGCCATTGCTGGAGTTTAGGTTTTAGTGCGGCTAAATCGAGCGGCTTACTTAAATAGTCGTTCATGCCTGCTGCTAGGCATTTTTCTTTATCGCCCTGCATGGCATTGGCTGTAAGTGCAATAATAGTAATATTTTCATTACCCTTACCTGCATCGCCTTCTCTAATGGCTTTAGTGGCTTGGTAGCCATCCATTTCAGGCATTTGGCAATCCATTAAAACTAGCTTATATGGCTTACCTTGTTTTGCATTGAGTTTTACAATTGCCTCAAGCCCATTTTCAGCAATATCAAAAGTCACACCTGCTTGCTTTAATAGCGCCGAGGCAACTACTTGGTTTATTTTATTGTCTTCAACGAGCAGTAGTTGTGGTTCTGATGAATCGAGTACTGGTGCTTTAGTTAGTTTATTTTGTAGTTGTGCTTGTTGCTGCTGTTGTTCAATGTATTTATCGTTAGTGAGTGAGTCAAATAAATCAGAGGGAGTGAGTGGTTTGAAAATCATACAGTCGACTTCCATACCTACTTTAGACTCCTCAGGTGAATAACTCATTGGCGCCATAAGAACTAACTTGCAACTATGCATATTTATAAAGTTTTTAAGCGCAGTTATATGCGTTTGCGGCGCTTTTTCAAAAAAGTAGTAATCAACTAAAATAGCTTCAGGGTGGGTGGTTACATTATTTAAATAATCATCAACCTCAAGATAGTCATGTATGCAATTAACCTTTGCACCCCATACTGTGAGTTGTTTGCTGGCTGTATTTGCATTTAACGAGCACTCATCAATAATTAAAATATGTTTGTTTTTAATTAAATGACTCGGTAAATCTTGTTCTTTACTTAAGCGAGGCTGTATTTGTATTGTGAAAGAAAATGTACTTCCTTCACCTTGCATGCTGTTTACGCTTACTTCACCGTTCATCAGCTCACACAGTTGTTTTACTATGGCAAGGCCAAGCCCTGTGCCCCCAAACTGGCGTGTAGTTGAGGTATCTGCTTGTGTAAACGAATCAAATAACGACGCTTGTTTTTTAGGGTCAATACCAATGCCAGTATCAATAATCGAACATTGTAGGAACGAGCCATCCGTTGTTTCATCCACTTTGGCGGTAATAACTACTTCGCCATCAATAGTAAATTTAACGGCGTTGCCAATTAAGTTATTCAAAATTTGGCGTAAGCGGTTCGGATCACTAATTATTTCGCTAACTGTAATTTGAGTGGCATCTAAAATAAGTTTTGTATTGTTTTGCTCTACTTTTAAAGCAAACGACTCAACCACTTCTCCTAATAACCGAGGTAGGTTAAATTGCACGTTTTCAATATCGAGCTTACCGGCTTCAATTTTAGAAAAGTCTAATATGTCGTTAATTATATTAAGTAAAGATTGAGCTGATGACTGAGCAAGTTCGATATGATGCTTTTGCTGTAGGTCTAGTTGCGTTTGCTTAATTATATTAAGCATGCCTAAAACACCATTCATTGGTGTGCGAATTTCGTGGCTCATACTTGCTAAAAATTCACTTTTAGCTTCAACAGCTTGTTCTGCAGTTTCTTTGGCGGCAACCAGCTTTTGTTCAGTTTCAATTCGTTGCTGGCTCGAGTGCAAGCTGCCAATTAACGCTGCAACGGCAATTAAAAAGCTTTCTTCGTTTTTAGACCAGTGGCGCTTGGATTGACATTGCTCGGCGCAAACAACGCCTATAGCACCACTTCCCGCAGGAATAATTACGCACAGCATTGATTTAATCTCGAGTGGCATTAAATACTGCTCTTTAATTGGTGCGAGTATTGGGTGTTCTAGTGCATCGGGTGCATTAAATACTGCTTGATGATCTATTGCATTAAAAAAGCCGGGGTTGTTTTTTCTTAGCCAAATAGAGTCAATTTTGTCACTAGACGAATGTTTGCTATGTATGGCAAAGGGGCTTAGTTGAGACTTGTCTTCATTAAAAAACCAAATACTGGCACGTTTAATATCGAATGCTTGGCAGATTGCCTTAGTGATAATATCTTTCGATTGGCTAAGTTGCCCATTTAATATTAATTTATTAACGGTAAGAGAAGCTAAAATTTCGTTATGTAATGCGGTTTTATTATTTTCTAATTCAATTTTTTTACGGGTATCAATATTTTGTAGTGAGCCAAAAATGCGTGTGCATCGTCCATTCTTTCGTTCTGCTTCACCATGTACGAGTACCCAAACAGATTCACCTTCTGCATCCATTACTTCTAATTCAACTTCGTAGCTTTCACCATATTTTATGGCTCGTTCAATTAAAGGTTTAATTGTTTCTCGGCTAGTGCCTTTTTTAAAGTAGTTTAAATCTTTAGGCCATTCTGGTTGGTTATTTAATGGGTATTTAAATAGTTTTTTGGTCATATCAGACCAATACACTTGTTTAGTTTCTAAGTTAAATGACCATGCGCCTATTTGAGCTAGATCACTCATTGCTTCAAGCATTTTTTCGTTTTGTTGCTGACGATTAAGCATTTTCAAAAAGAATAAAAAGGCCCAGATTAATAATCCGCAAATAATAATAATCGATAACCGAAGTGACCATATTGATGAAATAGGAGGGCTCCAACCGATTTTTGGCGCTACATATAACTGCCAGCTGCCGCCTTGAAAATTTAGAGTGAACTCAAGAGGATCTTGCTGAATAATATTTTGATTGCCGAAAAAAAACTCGCCTTTTTTACCTAAACCATTACGTCCTTGAATGGCAACGTTGTACTGTTTTTCTAATTCGTAAACGCCAGAATTGATATAAACCTTGTCAATATCGAGTACAACCGACAACAAGCCCCAAAACTCATTATTGGGAGGGGTATACACCGGAACCCTGGCGATTAATGCTTCCCCCCCCTGAACTAATGTTAGCGGTCCTGCCATAATAATTGTGTTGGTATCGCGGGCTCTAAGTGCATCAGTACGCTGATTTTTATTATCTAAAAAATTAAGGCCAATTGCTTTTTCGTTCCCTTTTAAAGGATAGGTCATTTGAATGACCATATTGGGAGCGCCACCAATATTACGAAGTTCATTTGATGTATCAAAAAGAGGGGCTGCGATTTGTTCAAAGCGTTCTTGTTCTAAACCCGGTTCTGCGGCAACGGCAACACCTAAACCCCGTACTAGTTGAATATTAGAAACTAAGGTTGATTCGAGTTGAGCTCTATAAGTACTTACTTCTGAAAGAATTTGTAGGCGGTGAGCATCTTTTACACGATTATAGTTAATACGATCAAGAACAACACCAACTAGTACAGTTAGCGTAAGCGATAACCAAAAGGTCAGCTTAAAGTTATGAACATTCGTTTTTTTGTTATTACTAGACGGTGGCATTAGCTACATCGTGGCGTTAATTTAGGCAAATTAACTATAGCTAATTTATGACATAAATGAAAACGGCGCATTAACAAATGCGCCGTTTATTTTTTATAATTAGTAGTTTAGCGAGTTACGAATCGCTAACTTCACGTGCCCAATGATTTTGCTTTGCTACTTGTAGCTTGCGGTAACCATCAAGTAGTGCCGCATGCTTTTTAAAGCCTTCAAGCGATAAACCTGGAAAAGTTAAACCGTTAAATTGTTTTTCACCTTCGGCAATTTCAATAGCCAGCGCTACATTATTAGCACCAAACATTAAGCCTAATGCATCTTGGTAATCAGCGTATTCGCGCTCGTCATCGTATTTAATTTCAAGAATCGCTTTTAAACAGCGGAAGTGGCGCATTGCATCTTCGTTTACTTGGCCTGTATGAAGTATCCAGTCAACCCAATCAATGGCTTCTTCGCTGCCTGCGGCTAAACATAGGTGCGCTTTAAGCTCACCTATACGCAGTGTGTGCCATGGTGTGTCGGCATCAGTTGCTAAGCCAATAAATTCTGCGGCGCGGATAATATCGCTATGACCGGCTTCTTCTAGGCTGTCGTAAATTTCCATCCATTGCTCTGCATCGTACTGATCAAGCGATAGGAATGCTTCGCGAAATTTTGCGCCTTCGTTGTTGTTGCGCCAAATAAGCTCATCAACAGGGTAAATATCTGACATGCCCGGCACTAAAATACGACATGCGTATACGTTTAAGTGCGTGTAATCCATGATGTATATATCGTGATCCATGCTGTGAATCAGGTCAGTACAGAAGTTATATTCTTGCTCTGTTGTGCCGCTAAAGTCCCAGTGTACAAATTCAAAGTCAGGTTTTGCACGGAAGAAATCATGCGAAATCAAACCGCTTGAATCAATAAAGTGCAGTTCAATGTTCTCTGGTGTTGCTACTTCATCGTTATCAAATGTTGCAGGTTGGAATACATCTAGTTGATCTAAACGACGACCTTGTAGTAACTCGGTAACGGTACGCTCAAGTGCAACTTCAAATGATGGGTGAGCACCAAAAGAAGCAAATACAGAACCATCAGTTGGGTTAATAAGCGTTACGCTCATTACTGGGTAAATCCCCCCAAGTGATGCATCGGCAATACGTAAATGAAAGCCATGGCTGCGAAGCTCTTCACACGCTTCGTGAATTTTAGGATATTGCTTAACAACGTCTTCAGGCACGATTGGTAAACAAATGCCTTCGGCGATGATGCGGTTTTTAATCGCGCGCTCAAATACTTCTGATAAACCTTGTACGCGAGCTTCAAATTTTGTGTTACCTGCGCTCATACCGTTAGATACAAAAATATTACCAATAACGTTTACCGGAATGTATACGTCTTGGTTATCGCGTTGGCGAGTGTAGGGCAGGGTACAAATGCCACGATCAATATTGCCAGAGTTAAAATCAAAAAGGTGTGATGCGTTTAGTTCGCGCTCTGGGTCAAAGTAATCCCATAAGCTTTCATCCATAATACCTTGTGGTACTTCGTCGCCTTCAACTTTAAACCATTTTTCGGTTGGGTAATGAGTAAACTCGCCATTGGCAAATTCTTCACCTAGATAAAAGTCTGCAAAAAAGTAGTTACAGCTTAAACGCTCAAAGTATTCACCGAGTGCTGAGGCAATAGAGGCTTTGTCGGTTGCGCCTTTACCATTGGTAAACATAACACCGCAGTCACTGTCTTTTATATGAACCGAATAACAGTTAGCTACAGGGTTAAGCCAAAGCGCTTCTTCAACATTAATGTGTAGGGCTTCAAGCTTGTTTTGCATGGTAAAGATTGACGATTCTAGGTCGCGGTCTTTACCTTTGATAAATGTTTTTTCAGTCATATTGATCTCAACTAGTTCTGCACGATGTGTGGAGCTGACATTATCGTGGATTTTGATGTTTATTTCACCCTTTGCGAGCAAGAACATTATTATTTAATAAAACTGTGGTTATTATATGTCCTTAACGCTTGGTCAAAACGTGCAAAGGAAAGGTTGATGTTTAAAGTAATCAAACGCTTGTTATTATTAATTGTGATTTTAGGGCTGGCAAGTACCGCCGTTGTTTATGGGGTACTTAGTTTAAGTTTACCTGCCCTTGATGGAAACGGACGTAGTAACGCGGTAGTAGATCCTGTAAAAATTTCGCGCGATGCACTAGGGCAAGCAGTAATAAATGCAAATAGCCGAAACGATGCAGCCTATGGTTTAGGTTATGTGCATGGGCAAGACCGATTTTTTCAAATGGATTTACTAAGACGTAATGCCGCAGGCGAGTTAAGTGAATTATTTGGCGAAGCCGCGTTGGGGCTCGATAAAAAAATGCGTTTTCATCAATTGCGTAAACGCAGCCAAATTATTTTACAAACGCTGGCTGAGACCGATAAGCAATTACTTAAAAGTTACGCTCAAGGTGTAAACGAAGGTTTAGCGCAAGTAGGGTATTCAAGCTTTGAATATTTACTAACAGGTGCAACACAAAAGCCATGGCAAAGCGAAGACAGCCTACTTGTGATATTTAGCATGTACCTTGATTTACAAAGCGCCACATTTGAACGTGACCAAGCACTCATTCAAATTGAGCAAGCGTACACAAAGCAAATGGTTGATTTTTTAACGCAACCGAGTAAGTACCAAGCCGCACTTGATGGCAGTAAATTAACGCCTTATAACGCCGGTATACCTACTTTTCCCACTCAAACAGAGCATACAGTTAAAAGTATTGAAGCCAACCAAGAGCGCGGCAGTAATAACTGGGCTGTTACGGGAACGCTTACTAAAACAGGTGCTGGTATGGTGTCGGATGATATGCATTTATCGATGGCAGTACCTGTAATTTGGTACAGGGCACAATTAAATTACATGCACAGTGGTGAGCAGACTCAGGTGACCGGTGTATCGCTGCCCGGAGCACCTGCCATTGTTGTTGGCACTAACAACAATGTTGCATGGGGATTTACTAACGGTTATTTAGATACAGCCGATTGGATTGCATTAAACGATGATAGTAAAACATGGCAAGTAGATGAACCTATTGCATTACCCGATGGGGAGGTTGAAAACTATTCATTACTACTCAGCGAATATGGCCCTGTAAAATACATTAACGAAAAACCTTATGCATTGAGCTGGGCTGCACATCAGCCTTACGCCGTTAATATGCAACTCTTAAAGTTAGAGCAAGCCAAAACAGTAGATGATGCACTTGCTGTAGCAAGCGATGTAGGAATACCTGTGCAAAACCTAATAGTGGTAGATAGCCAAGGTAACGCAGCGTGGAAAAATATGGGCGGTATACCTGCTCGTAAAACGCCAAGTGAGCTTGGCGTAAATGCCGATGACTACTCAGTGCTTTGGCAGCAAACCGAATTAGAACGTCCCTTTATTAAAAACCCACAAAACGGTCGATTATGGACTGGTAATTCTCGCGTGGTATCGGCTGAAGATAACGCGCGTTTTGGCAATGGTGGCTATGCACTCGGTGCACGTTCGAGTCAAATTCGCGATAGATTATTTGAAAAAAAAACATTTGCAGAGAGCGACTTTTACGCACTACAGCTCGATAATCAAGCTCGCTTTTTAATGCCTTGGCATGCTCTGCTATTAAAGCAATTAAAAGCCGATAAAACTAAAAATCAGCAATATATAACAGCGCTCGAAAATTGGCAGCAATGTGCGTGTTCAACCTCCATAGGGTATACCTTAGTTAAGCGCTACCGCGATGAAGTGATTAATATTTTATTTAGTAATATTGAAAGCCAATTAAATAAACAGCAAGGCACACTTAAATACGTAAAACGAGATTTAGAGCCCGCAGTTTGGCAGCTTATTAATAACAAACCCGATACGTGGATAAACCCGCAATTTAAAAGCTGGGATGCACAATTACACGGTGCATTTAACCAAACTATCACTAAGCTTACTGAGCAATTTGGTAATAATGTACAAAGCTGGCAGTGGGGCAAGGTCAATGAGTTAGTGATAGAGCATCCGTTTGCAAAGCAAATGCCGTTACTTGCTAAGTTATTAAATATGCCCACAGCAGCGGGTTTTGGTGATAGCTACATGCCCGCCGTACAAGGACGTAGTTTTGGCGCATCGCAGCGCTTTATTGCCCAACCTGGGCATTTAGAACATGCAATTTTAGCTATTCCGGGTGGGCAATCGGGGCACCCTCTTTCTGAATTTTATAGAGCGGGGTTTAGTGATTACGTAGAGGGTAAACATACACCTTTATTGCCTCAAGAGTTAATACATCAAATAGTAATAAAGCCGACACGATGAACTAAAGTATAGCTAAACACGTTCTATATAATTACCAATAAAACAACAGAGAACTAAAATGAAAAAAATATTACCCGCATTAATAACAGGTTTATTACTAAGTACAGCAGCGCAAGCCGACGAGGGACCAGTAACAGCACAAAAGCTAAGTGAGCATGTATACGTACTATTTGGGCAAGGCGGTAATATTGCAGCAAGTGTAGGTGATGATGGCATTTATATTATTGATGATCAGTTTGCCAAACTCTCAGATGATATTAAAAAAACGATTAGCGATTTAAAACCAGGCAGTGCAGAGTTTGTTATTAATACACATCATCATGGCGATCATACCGGTGGCAACGAAAACTTTGCTAAAGCGGGTGCGCACGTTATAGCACACGACAATGTACATAAACGTTTAGAAGAGCAGCATGGAGAAGGGTCAGACTTTTTACCGCGCATTAGTTTTGGTCACGATTTAAAACTGCATTTTAATAATGAACACGCCCATGTAGTGCATTACGAACATGCACATACCGATGGCGACTCGGTTGTCTTTTTTAGTAACGACAACATAGTGCACATGGGCGACATTTACTTTAATTTTGGCAGCTTACCGTTTGTTGATGTAGATAGCGGCGGCAGCGTTGATGGTATTTTAGCGGCAGTAGACGATGTAGTTAAACAAATTGACGACAACACTAAAGTAATACCAGGACACGGTAAGGTAAGTGACCGTTCAGGACTGATAGCGTATGGTAAGCTAGTTCAAAATGCGAAAGATGTGATGCTAAAAGCAATGCAAAATAATGCAAGCTTAGAGCAAGTACTTAAAGCCGATCCATTGGCAGAACTTGGTCTTGAATACGCAGGCTGGTTACCAAAAGAGAAAGTAACCACACTTTTTTATCGCAGTTTAAAGTAGTACATCTAAAGTAAAAAACATGATACAAAGCTGAGTGTATTCTTGATTTAATCGAGCGTACATTCGGCTTTTATTTTCTTATGCCTAAAGGAGTTGTGTATGTCGGCAGAAAAAACCCATCTTGAAATTTGTAACTTAACCAGAGAGCAATATCCGCAAATTAAAACCTTGATGGATCAAGCGTATCCCGATTTAGGTGGTGCGTGGCCAAGTCATACCATTTTTAGATTAATAGACCAATTTCCTGAAGGGCAAATAGGTATTGTAGATGACGGTGTGCTGGTGGGCTTAGCATTAAGTGTACAAGTTGATTACACACGTTTTTCAAACCCGCATACGTACGAAGACATTGCAGATGGTCACGACCGTGTATTTAGCGATACCGACGGCGATGCGCTATACGGCTTAGATGTGGCCATTAGCGAAACTCACAGAGGCATGCGATTAGGTCGTCGCCTTTATGATGCCCGTAAAGAACTGTGCCGCCAATATAACCTACGCGCTATTTTAGCGGGTGGTCGTATTCCACGTTATTACAATCACAGTAGTGAAATGACGCCAATGGAATACATTGCAAAAGTAGATCAGAGAGAGTTATACGATCCTATTTTAAGCTTTCAGTTATCTAACGATTTTCAGGTAAAGCGTTTACTTAAAAAGTACCTACCGGAGGATCAAGAGTCAGTTGGTTACGCCACTTTGCTTGAGTGGAATAACATTATGTATGAACCAACCGACACGGTACTCGAGTCAACTAAATCAATTGTGCGCGTAGGTGCTGTGCAATGGCAAATGCGTTGTGTTGAATCGGTTGAAGAAATGCTAAAACAGGTTGAATACTTTGTAGATACCGTATCTGACTACAAAAGTGACTTTATCCTATTCCCTGAGTTTTTTAACGCGCCATTAATGGGCTTAGGAAATCAAAGCAACCAAACTGAAGCGATTCGTTATTTAGCGGAATATACCGAAACGTTTAAAAACGCGATGTCGCGTATGGCAATAGAATACAACGCCAATATTATTACCGGCTCTATGCCGCTTGCCGAAGACGATAAAATTTATAACGTAAGTTATTTATGCCACCGCAGCGGTAAAATAGACGAGCAACGTAAAATACATATTACCCCGCATGAACAAAACGATTGGGTTATTCAAGGCGGCGACAAAATTGCTGTATTTGAAACCGATGCTGGGCGTGTAGGTATTCAAATTTGTTATGACGTAGAGTTTCCTGAGCTTTCACGCATATTAGCAAAACAAGGGTTAGATATTTTGTTTGTCCCATTTTGGACCGACACTAAAAACAGCTACTTACGTGTGCGCCATTGTGCACAAGCGCGTGCAATAGAAAACGAATGTTATGTGGTTATTGCAGGCTCGGTAGGTAACTTACCACAAGTAGAAAGCCTTGATGTGCAGTACTCACAATCGGCTGTGTTAACGCCATCGGACTTTTCGTTCCCGCACGATGCAACACTTAACGAAGCCACACCTAATACAGAAATGCTGTTATTTAGTGACCTTGATATGGATAAGTTAAAAATTCTTCACAGCGAAGGCACAGTGCGTAACTTAAAAGATCGTCGCGAAGATTTATATGAAGTTATATTGAAAAAGAGAGATGTTTAATGGCGTGGATTTATTTGGTTATTGCCGGTTTACTTGAAATTGGCTGGCCGATAGGTTTAAAAATTTCGCAAAACTCAGATACTCGCTGGCAGGGTATTGCAATAGCGGTGGCATTTATGGTCGCGAGTGGTTTTATGTTGTGGCTTGCCCAAAAGCAAATATCAATGGGCACCTCATACGCGGTGTGGACTGGTATTGGCGCCGCCGGTACGTTTTTAGTGGGTATATTGTTTTATAACGATGCCGCTACGTTTGGTCGTATTGCGGGAGTATTAATGATTATTAGTGGTGTGATAACACTAAAAATCAGCTCTTAATTGGTAATTTGAATAAACGCTTAATTATGAATAGCGCAGGTATAAAAGCCTGCGCTTTTTTATGTTGCCATTAATTCGGCAACATAACCAAAACAGCGGCAATGGCTATGAGTATTAAGCCTGCAGTATCTTGTTTTTTAAGTGGCTGCTTTAACCAAAGTACGGCAATTAGCATGGTAAAAAATACTTCAACCTGTCCAAGTGTTTTAACGTAAGCAACATGTTGTAAGCTCATTGCACTAAACCAGCCAATAGAGCCGATACAACTAAAAACACTAATAGCGGCTGTAGTGCCTTTGTAGTACCACAATTTACTGAGCGTTTGCGGCTCTTTTAATAATAAATAGCCCAGTAGTATTAGTGTTTGTAAGCTAATTACAAACAGCAAAACCCAAGCGGCTGAGTGTGGGAATAATAATCCTGAATTTAAGCTCGCTTCACGTACCCACAGTGAGGTAAGTGCAAAGCAAGTACCACAAGCAAGGCCTAGTAATGCCGTTTTAGCATTAAAGTGTTTAACGCTTGTTATGCCGCTGAGTAGCAATACGGCAATAGCGCCAAAAAACACACCAAGCCAGCCGAGTAAAGAAAGTGCCGAGCCAAAAAATAATACACCTAAAATAGCAGCCACTAACGCCTCGCTTTTGGCAAGACCAGCACCTACGGCGTAATTATTCATTTTAAATAACTTAACCATTAAACCAGTGGCAAGTATTTGCATCACACTTGCGCCTACAATAAATCCCCAAAAGGCATTATTAAACGTAGGCATGGCGGTATCTTGATATTGATAAAGGCCATATAAATACACGGCAGCAATAGGGCCTGCAATAATAAAGCGAGAGAGGGTTACGCCAGCCACACTCACATCGTTACTTAATTTACTTTGCAAGGCATTACGCCATGCTTGCATAAAGGCGGCTAAAAAAGTGAAAAATATCCAGGTCATGGTCGTCATCGTTAAAATGTAAGGCAGTAAAGTTAACAAGCTTTGTGAAGTAAAGCGATGCATTAACTATGATGTTGAATATTCATCATCTGCGACATTATGTCGCACGGGTTTGAGGATAAATTTAGCTATAGTAAGCCTGATGTTATTGTTAGCCGCCAGCGTTTGTCATAAAACGCATCTGGCGGCTTTTTTATTTCGCTTATGCTAAATTATCCGAAACATCAAAAGGATAAATTATGACAACATTAGTTGTATGTGCATTACTTGCGGTATTAATGCCTTACTTTGCAAAAGTGCCGGTTGCTATAGCAATGGCAAAATTAGGTCGATACGACAATAAACATCCTAGGGCGCAACAAAAAAAATTAACCGGCTTTGGTGCACGGGCGCTTGCTGCTCATCAAAACTGTTTTGAATCGCTTGCTGTTTTTGCTGTCGCTATTGCAGTTGTACTGGGCACTAACTCTGTAGGTGCAGTAACCGAAATGCTAGCTGTTACGCATATTGTGTCGCGTATTTTGTATTGCGTATTTTACTATATGAACCTAGATATAATTCGCTCATTAGTGTGGTTTATTGGTTTGGGTACAGCCATTGCCATGATTGTGGTGAGTTTGTAACTTTATAGCGTAAAACCACAAAGCAAGCAGCCTAAAAGGGCGCTTGCTTTGTAGTCTTGAACAACTCGAGGTGTTAATGCGATACTTTAATTCGCTCTATTAAATCGGTAGGCGCCACTTCACTATTAATCGCAAAATCTAGTTGCACAAGTACATCTTCAAAACCTGAATCTGATGCTTTATATTTCCATTTTGCTAGCGCCTCTTTCGCTGATTTATCAAAAACATTTTTAGGTTTAGATTGAATAACACTAATGTTTTTTGTTTTACCGTTTGCTGCAATATCGTATTTTAATACAACAGAGCCGCTGATCCCTTGTTGAGCTGCTTGTATTGGATAAACAGGTTCAATGCGTATTGTTGGTGAAATATGTTCCTCTTGCGTTTTATTTACTTCTGGTTGCTTTGCAATTGCTAAGCCGCTTAGCATGCTTGCGGCTACAAGTAATAAGCCACCTTTAGCAAACTTTGAACGCTCCCCGCTGTGTTTTATATTAGTTAGTCGTTGTAACATGGTTTTTTTATCTCCGTAGTGTGAATAAGCCATAAGCCCTGTGGGCGCATTCGCCGCGCAGTTTATTAAGGCTTTGCTATATAAAATATGTTGTTGTGTGGTTTTATTGCTAAGTACCCGTTCATCACAAGTCAGCTCTTGTAGTCGGCGCATACTTGCGTAACAAAACCAAGCTAGTGGGTTAAACCAAAGTAAAAGAGTAGGCAGTAATATAAGTGCGTTTGTTAAGTTGTCTTTGCGTTTAATGTGTACGTTTTCGTGCTCTAAAATAAGCGCTAATGTGGCTTTATCAAACTGAGTATTATAGTTACTCGGTAACACCAGTTTGCTGTTTAAAATCCCGACCACCATTGGTGTGGCTACATGTTGACTGGTGTAGGTTTTAACACCAGTGGCAAGAGTGCCTTCAAATTGTGTTAACTCAGTTAACTGCAGGCTTTTAACAAAACGGGTATGCGTAATAAAACTAGCTATTAATAACCCTGCGGTAATAAGTGCATACATGAGCGCCCAGCTAATATCCATTTCATGTATAAAGGGCTGGTTAGGGGTGATTAAGTAATGGCTAATATTGCTATTTTGCAGTGGTTTAACCGCATTTGGTAAATTAGCAATAACCAATGCTGCAGGTAATAGCCATGCTAATTTATATACAAACCGTGAGCCAAGGGCTTTTAAACCAAATCGCTCGAGTAAAATAAATCCATAAAACAAAATACTTAATAGTAATTGCTGCTCAATCAACCAATTAAAACCAGTTTGAATAACCATGTTAATCCCTTACTTTTGGTTTTTTTCCCAGTCATCTATGACTTTTTTAAGCTCGTTTATATCTTGCTGAGAAAGCTGCTCCGATTTAGCAAAACCACTTACAAGTGGCGCAATACGCCCACTAAAAAAGCGCTCAATAAAGTTTTGGCTTTCTTTTAAGGTGTAGTCGGCGCGCTCAATACACGGCATATAAATATATTGGCGACCTTCTTTTTCAAATGTAAGTGCGCCTTTTTTTACTAGTCGACCTAGTAGGGTTTTAATTGTTTTTTCGTGCCATTGCTTATCGTCGCTTAAGCGTTCAATTATTTGGCTCGCGGTGGCGGGGTAGTTAATCCAAAGTGCGTCGAGCACGTCAAATTCTGCTTTTGATAACTCAATCATGCTATTGCCTACAAATGTAATCTTTAATAAAAGACTACACCTGTAATCCATAAATGCAAGTTTATTTTTTAACTTTTTAGTGTGTTATTTAAACTAATAGGCAGGAGGTTAGCTGTGGGCTTTTAAAATATCAGCTTTATTAATGCGGATATACTGCCCTTCAGGGAGGTTTAAATCCTCAAGTACAAGGTCACTAAATTGCGCTCTATATAAATCAATAACTTTGTATCCGCAGTAATGCGCCATTTTACGTATTTGCCTGTTTAGCCCCTGCTTTAAAACAATACTAAACTGGTTACTGGCTATTTTACTTACCTCACAAGGTAGGGTTATGTGTTTATCAACGGGTACGCCTGCTGCCATTTTTTTACAAAAAGCATCGTCTAAAGGCTTATGTACGGTGACTAAATAATGTTTAGGCTGGTGGAAGTCAGGATGTATTAGTTGGTTACAAAAATCCCCATCGTTGGTCAAAATAAGTAAACCGCGAGAGTCTTTATCTAATCGTCCAATAGGGTAAACACGGGTGAGATTGGGCAAATGGTGGATAAGGCTGGCTGAGTCATCAATATTTAATTTGCAATCAATACCCACTGGTTTGTGATACGCAAAATAAACTAAATCGGCAGCACCTTTAATTTCTTTTTCGTTCACTATTATTGTGTCTTGCTCATCAACGTGATCAATATGATTTGCTGGGCGATTATTTACAGTCACAACACCTTCATCAATTAAACGCGATGCCTGTTTACGAGAACAAATACCTGCATGGGCAATATATTTAGCGAGTCGGATTTTTGTGCTCATAACGTGTGACGCCAGCGGCTAATAAAAATTTGATCGTGATTATAGCAAAGCTGCGTATCGATAATGTTAAATAACCAGAACTCAGGTTAAATATAAAAAGGTAGCCAAGATGGGTATTAAATTTTCACAGTTAAAAAAGCACGAGCCGCTACAAAAAGTCATTGTTCACTCGTTAGATATGGCGCTTTATCAAGTATCAGTAATGATTAATAACGTTGAATACTATGTAACAGAAAACAGCGGTGAGTTTTTAAGAGCGCTAAGCCCACTGCATGTTCAAAAGCGTTTTGACAAAATAGCGTATGCCGAAATGGTACTGCGCCAAACAAGCGCTTACGATGAAATGTGCGGCCAGCCAGAAAAAACCGGCAGCAATATGCTTGAAGTACCTTACGGTAAAAATAATCTTTATTGATTGAGCTAATTTGCTAGTATCTGCTTTTTAAGGGCGATAAATGTATCAATTAAAAGTAGATAATACCGATGCGTTAAACTCAGCGCTTCGCGCACAAATGGTTGAATTTAACGCCCAGCATTTTGATGCGCAAAGAGTGCCATTAGGCTATAAATTTACTGATGAGCAAGGCGAGCTTGTTGCCGGTATTAGTGGGTGTGTGTTTGGAAATTGGCTGATGATTAGTTGGCTTTGGTGTAGCGATAGTGCACGAGGTAAAGGGCTTGCAGATAAATTGCTAACGGCACTTGAGCAAGCTGCTATTGAGCTAGGAGCAACAACTGCTCAGCTTGATACACTTGATTTTCAAGCAAAACCTTTTTACGAAAAGCGCGGTTATAGTGTTAAGTATCAACTTAATAATTACCCACGCTCAGGTACGCGTTACTTTATGGAAAAGCCACTTTAATTTTTGCTGGCTATTTTTCTTTTAGTGGCTCGCCTTCAAAGGTAATACCTAAAAAAGGTGTTGCCTCTGGTGCTAACATAAAAGTGCGAATATTTAGGTGATCATCGCCTTTTGGGTTTTGCAGCACGTCTTCTCGGTAAAACTTACCAAAGCAATCTAACGTATTTTGTTTACTTAAATCGTTTAATTTAGCAAACGCAAAAATTTTACATGAGCCGTTGTTCTCACTCGCAGCGCTAAGTAATCCATGGTTATTAAAGCCACATGCAGTAAAGTCGTAATTTGCTTCAATCACCGCCATTGTATCGGTAAATTGAATGCTTTTTGGATTTTCAGCAAGTGCTTTTAAATAGTTATTTAGTGTCATGTGTTACCTTTGGATTTTTAATTATTTAGCGCTCAACTCTAGCTCATCTGTTTGCTGATTTATATTGAATTTAAATCGCGATAAAAAGTTCATCCCTAGCAAACCTTGTCCGCGTGTGTTTTCAATGCTTAGCACTTCAAAGCCATAAATAATTTGCGAGCCCACTTTAAACGATTCAATTTGATAACGTTTTACAACAATTTGACCATTCGCTGTATTTATTGTTATATCGCCTAAATATAAAGGCTGTGGCGAAATTTGCTCAATTATACTTGTAGGTAGTGAGGTTACGCTTGCGCCTGTATCAATCATTAGTTCGGTCGATAGATTATTATTTATTTCGGTGTTTATTAAGTAATGCGCGCCGTAAGGCGTTAAAGCAACAAAGTCGTCTTGCGATTGTGCTTTATTGATCATAGCTTGCAGTGTTTGCACTTGGCTTTTTAGATTGTGCTGGTTTGGCATTCGATCAAGGGTTGCTTGTGCACTAATTAAATCGCCTTGCTGAAAGTAGGCGTACGCAAGCGGATATAAAAACTGCGCGTTATCGCTTTTATAATCAAGCCAAATTTGTGTTTGCTCAATAATAGCTTGCCAATTTTGTTGCTCAGTTAACGTGTGTAATTCGTTTTGAGTGAGCGTATTTAAGCGTGTATTTACGTTGTTTTGCTGATCAGCAGGTAGTAATGAATTCAGCTCAAATAAAGCAATAATGGCGTTTTGTGTTTGCTCACTATTTATTAAATACTCAACCTGTAAATTAAGTAATTCTACGTTATAAGGGCTGTTATTTAATAGCGCATTGAGAAATGATTCGCTGAGTAATAAATTGCTATTTAGCCATGTTTTAAGCTGTATCAGCCACGATGAATAAAGTTTTTTTGCACTTTCTGGATTGCTGTTTTTGAGTTGTTGATAGCTACTAAGTGCGACTTCAAATTGGTGTTGTTTAAATTGCTGCTTTGCCGTATTTAGTAACGTATCTTGTTGTTTAGGCGATATGCTTTGCTGGGCACTTTGCGTTTTTTGTGGTGTAGTTAACGCAGGCTGCGGCCATAATAAATAAGCGTTAAGGCTAAGCGAGCCAATTAATAGCAAGGTGATTAGCTTGGTATAGTGGCTCATTGTGACCTCTTATTTTTAATAGGTTATACCAATTTTATTAAAACATGATCATTTTATCGCATTAAATAACTCACTAACTGCGTTAAAAATTATTCATATAGAACAACTATATGTCACAATTTTCGCCTTGTTATTGTGCTATTTTCTTAGCGCTATAATAGAACACTTATTTAATGCAATTGGTATTATTTAATAAAGTGCGTTAAGGCATGAATATTGGCTATTTCAATATCGGCCAGCCCTTTATAAGCATAATTGGCACCTTGATCGTTTAACCATACCGATTGGCAACCGGCATTATTTGCGCCTTGTACGTCGGTATCTAGGCTATCACCAATATGTAAAATATCGCTTTTAGCAACGTTTAAATGTGTGGCTGCTTTATCAAATAAGGTGCTGTGAGGTTTTGCTTTACCGTGCATACCTGCTTGCAGTACGAGTTCAAATTTATCGTGTAAGTTAAAGCGTTCAATTTCAACATTACCATTAGTAATTGCAACAAGCGTAAAGTGCTGGGCTAGGTTATCTAGTAAGTTAAGTACGTCATCGCTTACTACTATGTTGCTGCGCGCGTCGGCAAAGGCGTTATAGGCGGCATTTGCATGGCGCTCTACTTCATCTGCGGTAAACCCAAGTTTAGAAAGCGCTAAACGTAGGGTGTGTTTGCGCCATTTAGTTACATCATCCGCGAGATCTGGGTTTTGTATTACGGCAAGTTCTCGGCATAGTTGCCAGTACTTTGGACCTTGCTCTTGATAGCCCCGTAGTGCGTTTAAATAATTTTGTTGGGCTTTAACGGCTGCTTTTATAATAGGGTGATTGCTGTATAGCGTGTCGTCTAAATCAAAGCTCATGACAGAAAATGGCTTAATAGCACGATTAAATCGGATCATATTTATTTTCCTAATCAGTTCGTTTTTTTGCGCGAGGGTGAGTGTTGTCGTACACCTTGGCTAAATGCTGAAAATCTAAATGTGTATATACTTGTGTAGCCGACAAACTGCTGTGCCCTAGTAATTCTTGCACGGCGCGTAAATCACCAGATGATTCTAAAATATGTGACGCAAACGAGTGGCGCAGCTTATGCGGGTGAACCTGCGAGCTAATGCCTTGTTTTATTCCCCACTCTTGCATACGCAGGCGCACTTGGCGAATCGAAATACGATTTTTTTGGCTACTTAAAAATACTGCTATTTCATCGGGCTTTGCAAACTGAGGGCGTATTGTGAGCCATTTTTTTAATGCATCTAACGCTTTTTTGCCCACCGGAATTAATCGCTCTTTATTGCCTTTACCACGCACTAAAATTTCGCCATTGGCAGCACTAATATCTTGCATGTTAGCGCCAACTAACTCACTTATACGCAGCCCTGATGAATACATAAGCTCCATCATTGCTTTATCTCTAATTGCGAGAGGCTCGTCGTCGGGTATTTCGAGCAAGCGTGCCATTTGATCCACATCGAGATTTTTAGGTAGGGGCTTTGCAAACTTAGGACCTTTTATACCCACCGCCGGATTATGGTAATGCGATTGCTCGGCAATATTTTTTGCTTTTAAAAACTTATACAAACTACGAATGCAGCTGAGCTTTAAACTAATAGTACGCCCACTTAATTGTTTTGAGCGTAGTGCCATGCTGTAGCGGCGAATATGCTCGCCTTGCACGCCAAACCAGTCATCACATAATTTGCTAAAATAAAGGGCTGCAAAGCCAAGCTGGCTTACATATTGATTAACGGTGTGCGCTGAATATTGTTTTTCAAACTTTAAATAATCGCTAAATAGCGTTATGGGTGTACGCCAACTGTCGCTTAACTGGGTAATATTAGGCGCATCGTCACTCATGCTAGTTTTTGCAACCGCAGGTGTAATGCGTTTATAAAGTCGAGTACAAACAGATTATCTTGAGCGGGCTCAAAATGGTTTACGTTACTGCTACCAAACGCCAAAATAGCGATAGGGTGCTTGGTGTCGCCAATTAAATAAATAGCGACGGATTGTGTATCTTCACTAAATAATAATTCGCGCTCTTGCTGATTAATACGCCCTAAATAATGCCCAGAATGGGTAAGGCGATGTGAAATAAGCTCGTCGTACTCGGGATTATATTTTACTAATTTGCAGTCGCTAACATCTTCACTTGAGCATATTATATTACGCAGATTATTTGCAAGAGTGTCAAAATCGTCATGATTCCAAAGCTGGCGATGGCACTGGCTAAACAAGCGATATACGAGCTCGTTTTGCGTTGCATGCTTGCTCATAGCATCTATTTGGTTTTTTAAAAGCGTGTTGTGCTCGCGTAATTGGCGTTGCTGAATATGTACCAGCGACGTTGCACCTTGAGCTTGCTGTTGCAGCTCAAGTTGTGCGAGTAGCTCCGGGTGTTGAACCAAAAAATCAGGATGTTGATGTAAGTAATCAATAACCTGTTCTTTACTTAGCTCGCTCATAGCGCTACTTGCCCGTCGAACACATGCTCTGCGGGGCCAGTCATGCGTACTGGGTGACCTTCGCCACTCCAACGTACTTGTAAGCTACCGCCTGGTAAATCTACTTGAACGGTTGTTGATAATTTATTTTGCATGTGACCAATAACCATTGCTGCACACGCACCTGTGCCACAGGCTAGGGTTTCGTTAACGCCTCGCTCCCACACTCTTAATTTAATGTGTTCATGCGATACAACTTGCATAAAGCCAATGTTCGCTTTTTGCGGAAAACGTTCGTGGTTTTCAAGTAATGGACCCAATATATCAACTTGCGCGGTAGTTACGTCGTCAACTTCTAGCACGCAATGCGGGTTACCCATAGATACCGCGCCACTAAATACAGTGTGTTCTTCGGTTCTAATAATATAAGTAAGCTCACGCTTGCTCGCTTTTAAAGGGATTTTACTTGGCTCAAAATTTGGATGACCCATGTTAACCGTTACTTGACCGTCTTTTTCTATGTAGAGCGTTAAGTTGCCCGACTTGGTCGACACAGTAATTTTATGCTTGTTAGTAAGGCCCTTCATACGTACAAAGCGGGCAAAACAGCGTGCGCCGTTACCGCATTGTTCTACTTCGGTACCATCGGCATTAAATATTCGATAATGAAAGTCGAGATCAGGAGAGTATGGCGCTTCAACCATTAGCAATTGGTCAAAGCCAATGCCAAAATGGCGATCTGCCAGTTTTTTGATTTGATCTCGCGACAAAAAAACATTTTGTGTAATGTTATCAATCACAACAAAGTCGTTGCCTAAGCCGTGCATTTTGGAAAAATTAACTAACATAGCGCTCTAATTCGGTTTTGCTCTGTGCTAATCATGCCACAGAGCAGCTAGTAGACAAAAACGTTTATGGTAAAACTTTCTCACCTTGATAAAGGCTTTCAATAGTTTCGCGTTCACGAATAAGATGGTGCTGCTGACCATCTACCATTATTTCTGCAACACGCGGGCGCGAGTTGTAGTTTGAACTCATGGTAAAGCCATATGCACCAGCACTTCGCTGTGCGAGTAAGTCGCCTTGTTTAAGCGCTAGTTCACGATCTTTTCCTAAAAAGTCGCCGGTTTCGCACACCGGACCCACAATATCAAAGTTGTGAGTAGGTGTTTCGTCGTCGCGAACTGATACCGGAATGATTTTCTGCCACGCTTGATAAAGCGCAGGGCGAAGCATGTCGTTCATACCTGCATCTACAATGGCAAAAAATTTGTCTTGGTTTTGTTTAATAAATTCAACTTGAGTAACTAAAATACCTGCGTTAGCTGCAATAGCGCGCCCTGGTTCAAAAATTAGTTCAAGGTGTTTATAGTTAGCTAAGCGCTCGGTAACTTGCGCTGCATATTCACTTGGGTGTGGTGGTTGCTCATTGTTATATGGCACGCCTAAACCGCCACCAATATCTAAGTGAGTTAGCTCAATACCGTTGGTTTTTAGCTCATCAATAAGCGCCATGAGTTTATCAAGGGCTTCTAAAAATGGTCTTACTTCAGTTAATTGAGAGCCAATATGGCAATCAACACCAATAATTTTTAAACCAGGTAAAGCCGCTGCTTGTTGATAAACACTTACAGCAGTTTGTATATCAATACCAAATTTATTTTCTTTTAAACCAGTAGAAATATACGGATGTGTTTTTGCATCTATGTCGGGGTTTACGCGAATAGAAATAGGCGCTTCTAAGTTAAGCTCGCAAGCCACTTCAGAAATACGCTCAAGCTCAGAGGCTGATTCAACGTTAAAGCATTTAATCCCCAATTTTAATGCGTACGCTATTTCGTCTGCTGTTTTAGCCACGCCCGAAAAAACCACTTTAGAAGCATCGCCTCCCGCTTTAATTACACGCGCAAGTTCGCCTTTGGATACAATATCAAAACCCGATCCTAGGCGCGCTAATATATTAAGCACGGCAATATTTGAGTTTGCTTTTACGGCGTAACACACCAAGCTTTTATGATTTTTAGTGGCGTTAGCAAACGCTAAATAATGGCGCTCAAATGTAGCGCGCGAGTACACATAACACGGCGTACCGTATTGCTGCGCTATGCTTGCCACACTGACGTCTTCGGCAAATAATTGGTTGTTTTTGTAGTTAAAATAATCCATTTATTGCTCCTGACTTTGCGATATTTTGGCTTGCTCAGCGGTAGTGGCTGGCTGAGCTGTATTTTGAGGTTGGTTTTGCTCTGTTTGTTGCTCTGGTAAATATAACGGACCGCTTTGTCCGCAGCCAGCTAAGGCGCTTAACAGTACAGTGCTTATTAATAGTTTTTTTAATTGTAAGGTATGTGTCGCTTTCATTAGATTAATACGGTTGCTGGCTTTATAATCGCAGAGTAACAGAATATCTAAAAAATGCAGCTATTCGCGGATGATTTTATTCCTGTTACACTAGGACTTGTTTATCTCTCGAGGTTGAATTTGCGCTGCCCGTTGGGTTCGTCCTAGGAACGATTTACTCTTTGTTGCTCGGTTTTAACTTAGTCCACTAGGTTACAAACCTCGCGCCGCGATTAAATCGCCCCTAGATAGAACAAATTTCAATCCTGAAAGGTTAACAGGCCCTAGCTGCACATTTTTAAAGCTAATTCAAAGCTAAAACGTACCCAATATTAGGCGGCTCGCCTGCAAAGGAAATAACAATGACTGAACACGAATATCACCAATTAGCCGAAGCTCTTATGTTCACTATTGAAGAGCAGGTTGATGATTGCGAAGCTGATTTAGATTACGAATCGGCACAAGGTATTTTAGAAATAATTTTTCCTGATAAAAGTAAAATAGTGATTAACAAGCAAGCACCTCTTCACCAAGTATGGGTTGCGACTAAGTTTAACGGACATCATTTTGAAATGCGTGATGGGTTATGGATTGATAACCGTTCTGGCGCTGAATTTTGGGCGTTTATAAATGAAGCCTCAACTCGCCAAGCAGGCCAAGAAGTTAAGTGGCAATCATCACTATGAGTTTAGAATTTGTAGAATATGCAGCCCAAAGTGAGCACAAAGCAACGGTTATTTGGTTACATGGTTTAGGTGACTCTGGGGATGGTTTTGCGCCAGTAGCTCCGCAGCTTAATTTACCAAGTGAGCTTGGTATACGGTTTGTTTTTCCGCATGCGCCAGTACAACCGGTCACCATAAATGGTGGCATGGAAATGCGCTCTTGGTACGATATTAAATCTATAGAATTAGATAAGCGTGCCGATGAACAAGGCGTAAGGGATTCGGCTGCAAAGGTAGAAGAGTTAATTAATAAAGAAATTGCTAATGGCATACCTGCTAATAAAATAATTTTAGCTGGTTTTTCTCAAGGTGGTGTTGTGTCTCTGCATTTAGCACCGCGCTTTGAGCAAAAGCTTGGGGGTGTTATGGCGCTTTCTACTTATATGTGTGTGCCGCAAAAATTTGCTGATGAAGCAAAGCATACTGATTTAAACGTATTTATGGCTCATGGTAGCCAAGATAACGTTGTACCGCATAGTGCGGGAAGAAGTGCGTTTGAAGTATTAACAGCACATAACATGGATGTAAGCTGGCAAGAATATCCAATGGCCCACCAAGTTTGCGCAGAAGAATTGCAAGCTATTCGCCAATGGTTAATTGCTCGTTTAAGCTAATTTTGGAACCGCTGAGGTCAATATGAGTCAAAAAATAGTTATTAAAGCAAATGTTAAACGCGAACTACAAGAGAGTGTACCAACGGTAAGCTACGAGTGGAATTGGCGTCGTATTGTGAGTATTGCTATGTTGGTATTAATGACCTCTGCAGCAGTTGTGTATGGCTTAACAACGTCAGCCAGTGCTGAGCAAGGTGAGCATCCAAATGAGCAGGAGCAATTTTTAAGCTTTAGCAGTAACGCTCAAAACCAGGCAAGCGTTGAAGTAACGGATGTTGAGCCTGAATCATCAGTAAACACTACCCCTAATGAGCCTGCAGAGGTAATGCAAGCTCGGATTGAACCGTTGTCAGCTGAGCAAAATGAGGCTCAACTAAGCATTTCAAGTAATACATCTGATGAAGCTGAGCTTGTAAATAATCCCCCTGTTTTATTGGCTAACAACGATAGTGTTACTGAACAAAGCGAAAGCATTAATACAGAGTTAAACTCAAACCTTGATAATGATGTGCAAGAAGAAACCGCAGAAGCTCAAAACGTAGCTGAGCTAGCCAGTCAAAGCGACTTACTTTTAGAGTTAGAAAGTGATGATGGCGCATTGAGTGGCACTGAAGGTTTTTCGCCGACAGCACAAGTGGCAAGTGTGGCTTTGGGCGCGCAAATAGACACGGGTAAAATTAGCCGTGCGGTACTTACTCGTAAAGTAAGTAAGCGTGAGCCCACTAATGTGTTTGCTGCTGATATTAGATTAAGTCAGTTTGATGAAGGCGTATCGTTTTTTAGTGAGATTAAAAATCTTCAAGGCCAGCAAGTTAAGCATGTTTGGTCGTTTGAAGGTGAAACTATGGCTGAAATTACACTTAATGTTACTTCGCCTCGCTACAGAACGTACTCAACAAAAAATATCATGGACACACAAACAGGCCATTGGCGTGTTGATGTAGTTGATGAGCAAGGCAATTTAATTGCCCAAAAAGAGTTTAGAATTTTAGCTGACTAAAACTAGCTAAACGCAGTAATTAATTGGATACCCCTATGACAGAAAAAACAAAATTAGTACGCATCGCAACGCGCAAAAGCGCCTTAGCACTTTGGCAGGCCGAATTTGTAAAAGCAGAGCTTGAGCGTTTTCATGCAGATGTGCGCGTAGAATTAGTCCCAATGTCGACGCAAGGGGATATAATTTTAGATACGCCATTGGCTAAAATTGGCGGTAAAGGCTTATTTGTTAAAGAGCTAGAGCAAGCTATGTTAGATGGCCGAGCTGATATTGCCGTGCATTCTATGAAGGACGTGCCAGTAGAGTTCCCAGAAGGATTAGAGCTGTATACTATTTGTGAGCGTGAAGATCCGCGTGATGCGTTTGTATCAAACAATTTTGCAAATTTAAACGAGCTACCACAGGGCGCCATTGTGGGTACTTCGAGCTTACGCCGCCAGTGCCAAATTAAAGCACTTCGCCCTGATTTAGATATTCGTGATTTGCGCGGTAATGTAAATACGCGTTTAGGTAAATTAGATGATGGCCAATACGATGCTATTATTTTAGCGGCAGCGGGGCTTATTCGTTTAAAAATGAGTAAGCGTATTGCTGACTACATTGAGCCAGAAGTGTCATTACCGGCAAATGGTCAAGGCGCTGTAGGTATTGAATGTCGTATTGATGATGAAGTAACAAAAGCATTACTTGCACCACTTGAGCATACCCAAACACGTATTCGCGTAAATGCAGAGCGTTCGATGAACCGCTATTTAGAAGGTGGTTGCCAAGTTCCTATTGGTGCTTATGCATTAGTTGATGGCGAGCAGGTACATTTGCGTGGTTTAGTGGGTGCTGTTGATGGCAGCGAAATTTTACGTGACGAAGTAACAGGTCATGTAAATGACGCAGAAGAACTAGGTATTGAGCTTGCTAAAAAATTACTAGCTCAAGGCGCAGACAAAATATTAGCTGAAGTTTATAGAGACGCATAAATGACACATATTCTGATAACTCGGCCCGAAGGAAAAGGCGCAGCCCTTGCACAGCAACTTGAGCAAGCGGGTTATCAGGCGTCTTTATTTCCGGTATTAAAAATAACGCATTTAACACCCTCCAGCACTGAACTTAGTCCGCTGTTAAATGCAGATAAAATAATATTTATATCGCAAGATGCAGTCAGTGCACTTTCGCAATTAAAACCCGATATAAACACCAAAGCGCAGTTTTATGCGGTTGGACAACAAACAGCCGACATTATATATGAGCAATTTGGTGTGCGCGCAGCAGTACCAAAGCAGTATGATTCAGAAGGGTTGCTTGCGCTCAAATCACTCGCCGAGGTTGATGGCAGTAATATAGTGTTAGTTAAGGGGCAAGGTGGCCGCCCTGAGTTAGCTAAAACGCTAAAAGAGCGCGGTGCTTTTTTAAATAATTGTGTTGTGTACAAACGTGAACCCACAGAAAGTATTACCCCTAACTGGACAGACCACTGGAAAAGCCAGAATGTACACGGTATAGTCATAACAAGTAATGCAGCAGTTGATGCTATATTTAAAAGCCTTACTGCACACCAACTACAATGGTTACAACAGTGCCGATTTTATGTTGCAAGCGAGCGGATAGCCGCTTATTTAAAGTTGCAACAGGTAAGTTCGGCTAATATACACATTGCAGCAGGGGCTAGCGATAATGCTATGTTTACCTGCATAAATCAGCAAGGTAGCAACATGAGCGAACAGTCAAAGCCAGTTACGGCAGAAAAAGCCACATCAACAATAGCTAACCCGGCCTCAGCTAAATCAGCTAAGCAAGAGCCAGCAGCTACAAAAAATACGACAGAAAAAAACAAACAAAAGGTAAGTAAGGTTGCAGCACTTGCGCTTCTTATTTCGTTAATTGTGGCCTCTGGTGTTGGATACGAGTTTTATCAAAAATTAAATGCTGGTAAGGTGCAAAACCTAGCCGTTAATGAGTTAAGCGAGAAAAATAAGTTACTCGTTCAAGAGCTGCAAGCACTTAAATCGGCGCAATCTAATTTGCAGCAAGCGCTGTTTAATAGTGAGAAAAAAGTAGCCGCAACCTTAAGTGAAAGTGCAGCTCAAAATCAGCAAGAGCTAAAAGCAGCCCTGCAAAAAGCGCAGCAACAAGGCTCGTCTTTAAACCCACAAGAAGTAACCAGCTTACAGCGTATGGCTGAATTTAAACTATGGGCTGAAAAAGATTACCAAGGCACTAGTGCTGTTTTAAAGCGCTTAGATGCATTACTTAGCGAACACCCAGGAACAGTTGAAGTTCGCCAAGCTATTATGCAAGACATACAAACACTTGATAGCCTTAAACCTATAGCAACAGAGGCTATTTATTTACAGCTAAACAGTGCACTTAATAGCGTTGATAATTTAGTTTTTAATGCGGTTAACTTGCCAGAAGAAGCGGCTGCAATAGATGAAAATGCTTTAAGTGATGACGTGAGTGATTGGCAGCAAAACCTGAGTAATAGCTGGAATAAAATTGTGGATAGCTTTATTACTATTCGCCAGCACGAAGGTGTTTCCATTGAGCCATTACTTACAGATCAAGAGCGCCATTTAATTAATCAACGAATCAAGCTTAATATAACTCAGGCACAAGATGCACTTATGAGTAAGCAGGCGAGTATTTTCTTTAGCGCCTTAAGTGAAGCAAAACGTTTAGTTGGTGAGTACTTTAAGCAAGACGATGATGCAACCAAAACGGTACTTAAAGCGTTGTCTAAACTCGAAAAAGAGCAGCTTAATTTTAATCCAAAAATAACCTTAAATAGCACACAAAAGGTTAAGGAGTGGGCGCAATGATAGGGCTAATTATTTTAATTGTAGCTATTGTTGTTGTACTAGCGGTTACTCCATTTGTGCTAGATGAAAAAGGTTATGTACTTATTTCATTTAACAATACGACGATAGAAGGCACGATAGTATCGTTTTGTATAATGGCAGTCATTACCGCTGTTGTTTTATATTTAACATATAAGCTAATCCGCTACTTATTATCGATTTATCATAATACTAAACATGGCTTTTTTGCACGTAGCCAAGAGCGCAAACAAGTAGCTATTGAGCAGGCTCTGTGGAGTGCTATTAATGATGATTATGAGCATGTAGAGCAGGCTCTATCGGGTAATAGCGTACCAGATAAGTTTGAAGATATTCGCTTAGCATTACTTGCAAAAGCAGCGCTTGCTAATAATCAAACAGATAAAGCACTTGAGCGTTTATTTGAAATAAGCCCAGAGCATCAATTAAAAGTAGCAAAGCTATGGTTGGCAAGTGGCGACAGTAGCGCGATTGAATCACAAATGCGTATTAGCGCAGAAGCTAAAAAAGCCACCGCACTTGAGTTAAAACTTTATGCAGAAGTATTAGTACAGCAACAACACTTTAGTGCGCTGGAAGATTTTTTGCCGCGTTTATTACGCAAAAAAGCACTTACTGATGCACAGTGGACGCAGTTATTTAGTGCCTACTTTAATGCGTTAGATGCAGACAAACTGAGTGAAAAATATAAACAGCTACCGAAAAAGCTGCAAGCTCATGCCCACACCGCATATTTAATGCAAATGGCGCAAGCAGGTCAATTGGCTGCTATTGAAAGTGACTTAATTAAAATGGTTAAGCACAATGAGCAACACTTAGAGCTTGCCAATATATTAAGTAAAGCAACAGCAGCCGATGCGCCTAAGTTGCAAATAAACATACAAGAACGCCTTAAAAAGGATGATTCAAATAATTCACTATTACTTGCGCTGGCTTGCCTTGCTAATGCTAAAGGTGATTATGACTTAGCAGCTAGAATTTTTGATAAAGCACTGAATAGTGATAATAAAAAACAGTTCTCTGAACAAGCTGTTTTAAGTTATAAAAATAGTGCACAAGCAGAAAAGGCGCTCGTTTTATATCAATAAATGACTACACTATAACTACTTAGCATTTTTTGTAGTTCAGGAGCACAAGCATTGAGAAAGTTTTTAATATTAACCCTTAGCTTGGCTTGTGCTTACTTTTTTACTGGGTATTTTAGCAACTCACTTCTTTCTGTAGATGGCTATGCGGTCGCCTCTTGGCCACCCTCAGGAATTGCTTTAGCGAGCTTTTTAATTTGGGGACGTAAGTCATTTATTGGCCTTATTCTTGGTGCTTTCTGTACTAACTTAATTCATCTTGATAACACCGTAGATATTCTTCATTTTAATGTGCTTTTACAAGCTATTTGCGTCACTTTAGCCTCTGTTTTACAGGCTTGGATTGGTCGTCAAATTATAGTAAATGTTATAAAGGCTCCACTAGATTTATCTTCTTTAAAACACAGTGTGCAGAGCTTAATAGTAGCAGGACCAATATGCTGTGTTATTGCTGCAGGTGTGGGAACTAGTTTATTAGCATTGAATAATGTGATCCCTACGCATGCTATTTTTGATAGCTTTATAGCATGGTGGATTGGCGACAGTATCGGTGTACTTATATTTACTCCACTCATGCTCGCAGCCTTTAATTACACGCAAGTACGCCACCGTATGTTGGTAATTTTACCTTCACTATTAATTTATATACTAATCAGCGTTAGTTTTTATGGCGCTGCCAGTGTTAAAAAAGAAAAAGACATTCAAAAGCAAGAAGCCAAAATACTTACTGTGCAAAATGCTATAAGCCAGAAGCTCGATGGTATTACTGCTCACTTAGGATTGTTAGCTACATTTTTTGCTAGTAGTAATGACGTGGATTTCAAAGAGTTTAAACAATTTACTTCAAAGCAGTTGGACTATAGCCAAGAAATTTTAGCATTTGAATGGATACCTTATGTACCAGCAAATAAACTCGCAGATTTTGAAACACATGAAAATACAGCCACAGGCAAACCTTTATATATAAAAGAAAAGTCACTTGATGGAGGTTGGCAACCTGCAGGTACTCGTAGTAATTACTTTCCTGTAAAATATGTATATCCCTTAAAAGATAATGAAGGTGTTTTAGGGTTTGATTTAGCTTCTAGTAAAGTAAGAGGTGCAGCGCTTAGCAAAGCGAAAGAGCTTAATGAACTTGCACTAAGTGAGCCAATTAACTTGGTCCAAAATACAGCTGAAGACGGTGTACTCTTTTTATATCCTGTTTTTGGAGAGTCGTCTACCGAAGATGATTTTCAAGGTTTTGTGGCAGCGATTGTCAGTCTGAAACGCTTATCGCAAACACTATTATTTGATCACAACAACTCAATTTCAGTCAGTTTTTTTGATACAACGATACCAGGGAAAAAGCAGGCAATTTATATTGCCGATACCGATAACTCGCAAACGCTGTTTAAAGAATATCAATTGTTGATTGGCAAACGCATGTGGCAGGTCGAGTTATATGAACCAATAGTTAGAACGTCTTGGTTAATGTATTGGCTTGCACAAATAGTAGGTATGTTGTTTGTGTGGTTACTGATTACATTTTTGATTTCAGTTACAGGTACAAACATACAAATTCGCGAACAAGTGGCTAAGCAAACGCATACATTACGCAAAGAAAAACAAAAAGCAGATGAAGCGAGTCATATTAAAGGGCAGTTTTTAGCAAACATGAGTCACGAAGTCCGCACCCCTATTAACGGTATAAAAGGGCTGCATTATTTAGCGCTGCAACAGAATGATTGGCAACAAGCAAGGAGTTACATTGAACAAGCAGATGGAGCACTGGGTGTTTTACTGCGGGTATTAAACGATGTGCTCGACTTTTCAAAAATGGAAGCAGGCAAGCTAGACTTAATGCAAGAGCCTATTAACGTAGCGAGTTTAGCGGATGAAATGCTTAATTTACTTCAGTTTGAAGCTGACATTAAATCAATAAAGTTAAGTCTCGATTTTGATAAAACATCAAATTTGGTCATTAATACCGATCCAATCCGCTTAAAACAAGTGCTGCTGAATCTGCTCAATAATGCGGTTAAATTTACAGGGGAAGGTGAGATCACTCTGAAAATTTGGCAGTCGAAAAAAATGACTTACTTTAGTATTAACGATACGGGTATTGGTATTAGTAGCGAAGCACAAAAACAATTGTTTAAACCGTTTGCGCAAGCCGATAGCTCAACCTCACGTCAATATGGTGGTACAGGCTTAGGGTTAAGTATTTGCAGAAAGTTGGTTGAGTTAATGGGTGGTGCAATTGATTTAGTCAGTTATGAAGGTAAAGGTTCTACATTTACATTTAGTTTGCCGCTTATATCGCCTTTACCAAAGGCAGAGCAAATTCAACAGCAATACGACGAAATAGATGTAAGTACCTTATCATTCGCAAACTATAAGTTACTTTTAGTCGAAGATAACCCACTTAACCAGCATGTTGCCAGTGCCATTTTAAAAACAAAAGGGTGTATTGCTGACATTGCTAATGATGGTTTTGAAGCCATAGAAAAGCTAACCGAAAATAGCTACGACATTGTTCTTATGGATATTCAGATGCCAAAAATGGATGGACTCCAAGCAACAAAAGTAATTCGTTGTGATTTAGGGTTAATTGATTTACCCATAATAGGGCTATCGGCGAACGCCCATGATGATGACGTTAAAAAGGCATTAGCCTCTGGAATGAATAGTTATATTACCAAACCTATTGATGCAAATACGCTTTTTAAAACTCTTTGGCATTATTTATCAAATAAATAAGTAACGTTATTTTTTGCACAAAAAGCAGACATATGACCGCTTAAACTTAACGCAAACCATATAGACTTGAAAAATAACTATATCTGCGTATCATGCGCGCAAATTTAACTAAACTGGGTTGCTATTATGATCAATAGAAAATTACCTTTGCTAGATATTCACCGTCATTTAGATGGTAATGTACGTGCGCAAACCATATTAGAACTTGGTCGTCAGTTTAATATAGAGTTACCTGCAGATAACGTTGAGGCATTAATTCCTCATGTTCAAGTTATTGACCCTGAGCCAAACCTTATGGCTTTTTTACAAAAGTTAGATTGGGGTGTCACTGTACTTGGCGACTACGATGCGTGTAGACGCATAGCGATTGAAAACATTGAAGATGCACAAGCACAAGGCCTTGATTATGTAGAGCTTCGATTTAGCCCTTACTACATGGCACAAAGCCAAGGTTTACACCCAGAAGGGGTTGTAGAGGCGGTTGTTGATGGTATTAAATCAGCAACAAAGGATGCAAATATAAAAGCTAACTTGATTGGTATTTTATCGCGTACTTATGGCGTAAAAACATGTCAAAAAGAGCTTGATGCTTTACTCGCATTTAAAAATGATTTAGTTGCTGTTGATTTAGCCGGTGACGAAATTGGCTTTCCTGGTGAGTTGTTTGTAGAGCACTTTAAACAAGTACGAAATGCTTATTTAGCTTCGACTATTCATGCTGGAGAGGCACTCGGTGCTCCAAGTATTTGGCAAGCAATTAATGAGCTAGGTGCAAGCCGAATAGGGCATGGAGTTAAAGCTATTGAAGATCCAAAACTAATGGATTACTTACGCGATAACCGTATTGGCATTGAGTCGTGCTTAACAAGTAATATTCAAACCAGTACAGTAAACGATTTAGCTAAGCACCCACTTAAACAGTTTTTAGATCACGGTATTTTAGCGTGTATTAATACTGATGACCCTGCGGTTGAAGGCATTGAAATTGAGTACGAATATACCGTTGCAGCACCTAAAGCTGGCTTATCTCAAGCTGATATGGAAAAAGCCCAAAAAAATGCATTAGAAATAGCATTTTTAAGCGATGGCGATAAAAAAGAACTTTCAGCAATCGTTAGCGCACGTTAATTTAAGAATATTAAAAATGCCGCTTTATATAAGCGGCATTTTTGTATTTGTAATGTCAGTTTAATTAACGCGTTTGGCAACTTATATAATTATCGTAAAGTGCTTTAAGTACGTCAGCTCGGCTGATCATGCCGATTACTTTAACACCCTCTACAACAGGGTAGTTTTTTGGTTTACCGGGCTGCATTTGCTCTGCAAGCTCAATAATATTGGTATCGCCGCTAACGGTCACTACCTTTGTTTGCATAAGTTGCGATACTTTAACCATCCCATCACAAAAATAACTGCTTTGCGTAAGTGGTTTTAATAGTTCTTGCTCAGATATAAATCCGACTAGGCATTTATCTTTATCAAATACTGGTGCGCCAAGTAGTTTAAATTTTTGTAGTTCTGCTATGGCTGTCGTCATTTCTGTATCTGGTGTGATATTTGGCAACTTGCGTTGCATAAAATCTTTTACTTTTGTATTTAGCATTTGGGTCTCTCCCGCTGATGTTCTATACAAAGTATGGTTTATAGATAGGGATTTAGGAAATTGTTTATGTTGATGAGATTGATAGGTTTTAACTATTAAGTATTTGTTGTTATATAAAATAAAAGCACCGATTAGGTGCCTTTATTCATAACTGAAAGTTAATTTCAATTATTTGATAAATGCGAATGCATCTGCGTACATGTTTTCACGAATTGCACCATGAGTAATAAAGTCATCACGGACAATACCTATCATGTCAAAACGACCGGCCATATAAATATCGTATGGTTCAAGTGATACAATATCTTGCATTACCGCTTTATGTACATAGCCAGTGTGACCTTGCCAATTAGCAGATGGATTTTCTACCACAGGGATAAACTCAAAGTTTTTGTGGCTATCGGCCCATGTTTGCATTTCTGTATGTGCGTATAAAGCTGACTCTTCTTTTACACCCCAGTAAAATAATACAGGACGGTCGCACTTAATTTCAGCTAAGTGATCAGCCATTGATTTTGCGTATGAAAAACCAGTGCCACCGGCAAGTAAAATAATAGGGCGCTCACATTGCAGGCGCAACTGTGAAATACCCAAGCCAGCTTCAATGTCTACTAACTGCCCAGTGGTATGGGCGTTTCGTAAATGTTCCAGCGATTGCATTGCATACGAATCGGCACCTGACGCGCCAATATGCAGTTCTATTGCATCGCACTGTGAAGGGCGACTAGCTATAGAAAAAGCACGTTTGTCTTTTTCGCCCAATACGAGTTGCATGTATTGGCCAGCTTCAAAGGTCACAGGTTGTTGTGGCTTTAAAATTACTTTGTGAACAAATTCTGTAAGTGGGCTGATAGCTACAACTTCAGCTTTTAATGTTTGCATTTTTTACCTTTTAGCAGCGCTTTAAACAGCAGATACGCAATCGAATGACTCGATTCTAGCATATCTGCAGGGTTATTTTATAGCCTGTTATGTACTTACATATAAACACTTAAAGAATATTAAGGCTTTCCCAAATATCATCTACGCGGTCTTTGGTGTCTTTATCCATAACAATAGGCTCGCCCCATTCGCGGGTGGTTTCGCCAGGCCATTTATTGGTGGCATCCATTCCCATTTTTGAACCAAGGCCTGAGACTGGCGATGCAAAATCGAGATAATCAATAGGTGTGTTTTCTATTAATGTTGTATCGCGAGCAGGATCCATTCGGGTTGTTATAGCCCAAATAACATCTTCCCAATCACGGGCATTAATATCGTCATCGCACACAATTACAAACTTGGTATACATAAACTGACGTAAGAACGACCAAACTCCCATCATCACGCGCTTGGCATGGCCAGGATATTGTTTTTTCATTGTTACAATCGCCATACGGTACGAGCACCCTTCAGGCGGCAGATAAAAGTCGACGATTTCAGGAAATTGCTTTTGTAATATCGGCACAAACACTTCATTAAGTGCTACACCTAAAATTGCAGGCTCATCAGGCGGACGGCCAGTAAATGTGCTGTGATAAATAGGATCTTTACGATGCGTTAAGTGAGTTACCGTCATTACTGGAAAGTCATCTACTTCATTATAGTAACCGGTATGGTCACCATAAGGGCCTTCTGGCGCCATTTCACCTGGCATAATGTAACCTTCAAGTACTATTTCTGCACTGGCAGGGACTTGTAGGTCATTTGAAATAGATTTTACAACTTCGGTTCTGCTGCCACGTAATAAACCAGCAAATGCATATTCGCTTAATGTGTCGGGTACTGGCGTTACTGCACCTAATATAGTAGCTGGATCGGCACCTAGTGCTACCGATACAGGGTAAGGTTGCCCTGGGTTTTCTTTACACCATTCCTGAAAATCAAGCGCGCCACCACGATGCGACAACCAACGCATAATTATTTTATTTTTGCCTAATAATTGCTGGCGATAAATACCTAAATTTTGGCGCTTTTTATAAGGCCCTTTAGTAACTGTAAGGCCCCAAGTAATTAATGGCGCTGCATCACCTGGCCAGCAATGCTGAATAGGTAATTTAGTTAAATCTACATCATCACCTTCTAAAACTACTTGTTGGCAAGGCGCTTTTTTAACTTCTTTTGCAGGCATATTAAGCACTTGCTTAAAAATAGGTATAGCGCCTAGAGCTTCTTTAATACCCTTTGGTGGATCAGGTTCTTTTAAAAAAGCGAGTAGCTTACCCACTTCGCGAAGCTCGCTAACATCTGTTTGGCCCATGCCCATTGCTACGCGTTTTGGTGTACCAAATAGGTTGGTAAGCACCGGCATATCGTAGCCTTTTGGATTTTCGAATAATAACGCAGGGCCTTTTGCACGCAATGTGCGATCAGATATTTCGGTCATTTCAAGATACGGGTCGATTTCTTGGGTGATACGTTTAAGTTCGCCTTTTTTTTCAAGCAAATCGATAAAATCACGTAGATCTTTATATTTCATTGTGGGCCGCTATTAAGCAAAAGAGTTAAAGTATTATACCCATTTCATGCAAGCCAAGTCATTACTTGCACTTAAAACTTAAAGCGCTCTACGGCACTTGTTAAGGAGTGTGCAAGTTGATTTACGTCTTCACTTTCGCTTGCTAGGGTTGTCGCGTTTTTGGCATTCAAGGTTGCTTGCTCTGTCACCTTGGCCATTATTTGTTGAATGTCGTTACTGTTAGTCAATTGCTCATGTGATGCATGAGCAATCTGCTCACTCATCTGATTAACAGACGACAATGTGCTTTTAATACGCTCTACGGCTTTATTTAGTTCAGTGCTGTTTTTAACACATTGCTTGGCTTGGTGTTGGCCATCGGTAATGTGTTCTTGAGTTGTTTGAGTGTGCTGTTGCAATGTTTGGATCATGGTGTTTATTTCGCTAGTCGAGGTCTGTGTACGTGCAGCTAATGATCGAACCTCATCAGCAACTACAGCAAACCCGCGTCCGTTTTCACCCGCTCGCGCTGCTTCAATTGCAGCATTGAGTGCCAATAAGTTGGTCTGCTCGGCAATGCTGCTAATTGTTTCAACAATGGCTTCAATAAGCTGAGTGTGTTGGGCTAGTTCCTCCGTGCTGCCTACTGCTTTATCAAGGCGCTGTAATAAAGTTTCTATACTTAGACTATTTTTATTAGCAATCTTGTTTACGTCATTGGCAAATTGCGATGCATTGGTTATTTCACTTGATGTTTTATCTGCTTGTTCATAAACCGCTTGTGAGTTGGTTAGCATATTTTGTGCAAGCGATGTTGCCTGCGCGCTTCGCTCCAACTGCTGTTGTGCAACAACTGTCATTTGCTGACCTTTTTCACTGGTTTTAATAGCGCTGCGGTCTAGTTCATGGGCGTCACTACTAATTGCGCCAATTAACTGGGTAAGGTCTTCACTGAGTTTATTTATGTTATTTAGCAAAGTACCAAATTCATCTTTACTGCGCGGATGGCTTCGCTTTGATAAATCACCTGAGGCGATTCGGGCTAAATCGCGGTTTACTTTTTTAAGCGGTTTTAGCATTGCGCGAGTTGTAAAAATAGAGATAGCGATAATCAATATAATTAAAACAAGCGTAATAATTACTACAGAACTAATCCCAGTATTTATGGCGGCCTTTGCATTAGTTTGTAAGGCATTAAAGCGCTCATCAGCCAGTTTATTAAGTTCAATAAGCTGACCTTCTGTTGTTATAAATTGCTGTTGAAAGTGTTCAAAATTTTGAGCCGCAGCAATAGTACTTTTGAGTACTTTATTTTGTTGGGCATAAATTCCTGTATTGTTGTTAAGTAACTCTCTTAATTGATTAAACTTAGTCGTTAAATTTTTAGCATTAAACGCATTATTAAAGGGTAGCGCTTGTTGCTCTAAATAGGTGAAATTAGGTTGGATGTTATCTAGTAGAAATAGAGTATCTTGCTGATGACTATTTAAATCATTGATACTTGTAGTTTGAGTAATGCTTTTTATATTATTGCTTAAGTTAAACAATAAATCATCTATACGGGTCGCTGTTCCAAACATAGCATTAAGTAGCACCTGCTGTTTTGCAGGCACTTCTAAAAGTTCTATATCAAGTAAGTTAGAACTTAAATTGTAAAGTTGCTCGTTAAACGTTGCTGATAATTCTATGGTGGAATTTTGCGCTACAAACTTACTCTCTTTAGCACTAAACATTGCGACACTTACTTTAGTCAGTTGCTCAAAGCCTTCGTTGGTACTGGCGAGTAAATTTTGCATTGTTATTTGTTGATTTAGTTGAGTGCTTAACGAATTGAGCATATCGCTAAATTGTTGTTGCTCAGCTTGCGCCTGTTTTTTATTTTGTTGAAGTAAATCAAGGTTTGCTTGGCTGTAAGCTAAGGCATTAAATTTGGTAATAGACAGTAATGATAGCCTTAAATCTTTACTGAACTGTTGTACCGGAACTGCTAATTTTTCGGTTCGGGTATTGTTAACGCTAATTTTGTTTAATGACCAATAAAAAAACACACTACTTGTTAGCACCAATAAACCAATGGCTGTAAAAGCTAAAATTATTTTATGTTTGATCGCAATTGAACGCATAACTTCATCACAATAATGGGTCTTTAATTATTGTAGCATTGCTGTAATTTATTGGTTAGTTTTGTGTTAAACCTTGATGCACTGTCTTTTTTTACCAGCAATGATTAGCATGGCCTCATTTCCCTTACCCCAAAACAGTACCTCTTCACTTATATATTTATTCCCTGATGCACTTTTTTCGTGATTAAGTACATGCACTTTATTGTTAAAGATAAGTTCGGCTTCAGAATTATTAATGATATTGAGTTTTACGCTCTCATCATCGCATTGGTAAGCAGTACTGGTTTGTAAATCACTACATGCGGTTAAGCTTAGTAAAATAGCGATTAATGCTAAATATACTTTCATTTTTCCTCCCATCTTCTTTAAAAGTTAGTTAAAACACAGGGCAAAATTTTAATCTAATGTAAGAATAACAAAGCAAAATTAACCGTTGGTGAAAGTAGCGCTTTACGTTATGTTTATAGCAATATTTTTTGAGCTCGGAAGCTTTATGGCAGGCACTAACCTTTTAACGTTATTAGACGATATAACCACTTTACTTGATGACATTGCGACAATGAGTAAGGTAGCAACAAAAAAAACAGCGGGTGTATTAGGCGATGACTTAGCACTCAATGCACAGCAGGTTACAGGTGTTGCAGCAGAGCGTGAATTACCGGTTGTTTGGGCTGTGGCAAAGGGCTCATTTTTAAATAAAGCGATACTCGTACCCGCCGCTTTATTAATAAGCGTATGGCTGCCTTGGTTAATAACACCACTGTTAATGATTGGTGGTTTATTTTTATGTTTTGAAGGAGCCGAAAAAGTATTTGCTAGGTTTTTACCTCATCACAATGAAGCGATAGATGAAGATGAAAAATTAGATTTAGTTGAGTACGAAAAACAAAAAATAAAAGGGGCAATAAGAACCGACTTTATTCTTTCTGCCGAAATTATTGTGATTACTTTAGGCACAGTGGCTGGCGCTACATTACTCAACCAAGCTTTAGTGCTTTGTGTTATCGCAATTATAATGACCATTGGTGTTTATGGCTTAGTTGCAGGTATTGTAAAACTGGATGATGCAGGACTTTATTTACTCAACCAATCTAAAGTGTCAGCTAATAAATTTAAAGAGTTACTAGGCAAAGGTTTGTTAGCAGCAGCGCCTAGATTAATGCAGTTTTTAGCATTTGCGGGCACTATTGCGATGTTTTTAGTAGGTGGGGGGATTTTAGTGCATGGTGTTGAGTTACTGCATCACACGCAGATAGATGTAACGAGCTATGCTCAGTCTGTTGCTGGCGGCACAGGAGAAGTATTAGCGCCTCTATTATTTGATGGTTTGCTAGGCGTTATTGCCGGCTTAATTGTTGTGCTTATACATGTAAGTTATACAAAGTTATTTAAAAAATAATTTAAAGCTGGTGTAGTTAGTTCATACACCAGCATAAACTTTAATCTAATCCACTTATTCGCAGTTAGCTATTTTACAAAGCGATTCCAATTCAAATTGTGCTTTAGTATTTTTTTGCTCAATGGCTTTTTTATACCAATAAATAGCCTGTTGATAATTTTGAGCTATTCCCTGACCATCACGATACATTTGCGCTAAATTTAATTGTCCCCATTGAGAACCCGATTCAGCAGCTAGCTTAAAGCTATCAAATGCTTCAAAAAATAACTTATCTTTAAAATAAATTATGCCTTGTTGGTTGTTTTTATCGAGCTTTAAGCCTTTATATAAAGGTTTAGGTTTGGGAGGAAACATCACAAACCCGCCATAAAGGCTGTTGGCATAAGGGCGTAATACGTCGTAAATAGCTTCGTCTTTATACAAACGCTTTACTTCATCACGAGGGAGGGTGATTGTTTTAGTGGAGAAGAAATTGTCTTGAATTAGTTGGCTAGTACGCATTGCCAAAGTAATACTGTTGTTACGTTTATAACTGTAGTTACTTATCTGAAAGGTAATAAATTGTTCGTCAAAATTTATGACTTGAGCAATTCTTAAATTAGTTAGGGTCCAAGGTTCGTGTGTAAATTTGTCGGCATGTATTAAGTAGGTGTCGTATATTTTAGGGCTATTTAAATAAGATTGCTTTTGGATTTCGGTATTAAGATGTTGTTGATAAAAAAACAAAACAATCCAGAGCAATAAAAATACGCCAATAAAGTATTTAGGCAGGCTTAGTTTTTCTATTAACGGTAGTTGCGTTATTTTAACAGGTTCGTTTTTTCCGCATTGATAGCATTCGCGTTTGTAATTTAATTTTAAAGCGAGCATAGGTAAAATGCTAAATCGTAAATAGCGGCTTTTATTTACTAAATGGTAGGCGTCGCTTTGACAATGAGGGCAGCGTATTATTGGTGCAAAATGTGGAAATGATTCACTCGTGTTAAAAAGCAACATAAAGCACGCTCCTTGTTTTAATTATTTAAAGGTAAAACAAGTAGCGTGTTAGTTAAAGCTACAAACTGTAAGTAATTATGTCTGTTATTACTTATTTTGAGCTTTTGGTTTGATTGTTGTTTTTGCATCAGCAGCCATTAACGCAAACACAGCGTATGCAGCGGTGTTTTGACGTAGCTTAGCGGGTGTTACTTTATCAAGCGTATCGTCAGCTGTATGGTGGTAATCAAAGTAATCTGTTCCATCTTGAGCAAGTTCAAAAATAGGCGCTGACGTTGCTGCTTTAAGTGGAATTAGGTCAGGGCCACCATTCGCTTGGTTTTTACCAATATACTCAATATTTAATGGCGCAAGCTCTTTTGCTATAGCGCGTACTACAGGAAGCGAAGCGGCATCTACATTTGATTCAAAAGCATATACTACATCGGCGCCAAAATCAGACTCAGCGGCTGCAACAATATTGTTTAATTCGTTTTTATGCTCTGAAAAATAAGCTTTTGCTCCCCAAAGGCCCAGTTCTTCAGCCGCAAAAAGTACTACGCGAATACTGCGTTTTGTGCGCTTTACATCGCTAATATGTTTAGCAGCTGCCATTGTTAATGCAACGCCTGCACCGTCATCTAATGCGCCAGTTCCTAAGTCCCAAGAATCTAAATGCCCGCCAATTAATACATATTGCTCAGGGTTTTCGGTACCATTAAATTGGCCAATAACGTTATAACCAGTGCCTTCACCTAGATTTTCGGTTTGCACGTTAATATTTACCGACACGTCTTTATTTAAAGCAATAAGTCGTGCAATTTGATCTGCATCTGGGTTAGCAATTGTTACGTTAGGTATTTTTGTAACACCTTCTTTGTAGTAACTACCGCCAGTGTGTGCAAAACGATGATGACCGGTACTTACCGAGCGCATCATGTAGGCAACAGCCCCTTTTTTAGATGCTTCTATAGCGCCTGTACCACGTGCTTTTACAGCAGGTCCGTAACCATTCCCGTCTATATCGCGGTTCATACGGTAATTAATATACGCAATTTTACCTTTTAAACTGTTTGCCGGTGCGGCTTTTAATTCATCAAGTGTTTCGAATAATACAACAGGCGCTGTGATCCCATCTTTTGGCGTGCTTATACTGTTACCTAATGCAGTTAAGTGCAGTGGTTGCTCGCTTGGTGTTAGTATTTTTCCGCTTTCGCTATAACGGCGCCATTCAGGAAAAGTTGCTTCTTCAAGCCATACTTTATCAAAACCAAGCTCATTAAATTTAGCTTTAGCCCATGCAACCGCTTTTTTATCGTTTTCAGTGCCGGGTAAGCGAGGGCCAACTTCAGTTGTTAATGACTCTAGTAATTTATAGCTTAAATCACTATTTAGAGCAGAGGTGCGTACTTCGTCTACTTGTTGTAATTGCTTTTGGGTAAATTCGGCGCTGTTAGCGTTTGCAGCCATACTGCTAGTAAGCAGTAATGCGGTAATGATTTTTTTCATTTGGGTAAGCCTTTTTAATAATTAACACTATTAAAGCATGTAATAAACGCTATAAAAAATAGATGAGATGAATAGGCGTTGTAATGGGTTTAATACTGTTAGGTATAAATGTTTAGATGTAAAAAAGCCCACGTAAATGTACGTGGGCTATATTTTAAAGCTGTTATTTAAGGCATTTATTTAAAAGCTAAATTGCGCTGCTAAACGAAGATTTGTGCCCTCGCCAACAGTTACATTATTAGTTCCGCCACCACCTAAGTAGCTTTTATCAAATAAGTTTTCGATGTTAAGGCGTAAGTTAATATCGGTATTACTTAAGTTAAACTTATAAGTTGCACCTACATCAACACGCGTATATGCATCTTTAGTAATTGTATTGGCGCTATCGGCAAAGCGCTCACCTTCGTAAAAAGCACCAGCATTAAGTGCAATGGCGTCGTTTAATTCATAACGCGTCCAAAGTGATGCCGACCATTTTGGTGCATCGGTAGGGCGTTTACCTTCCAATACTTCATCGCGTTCAAAGTTAGCATCTAGATACATAGTTGATGCCATAACAAATAAGCGGTCAGTAGCGGCACCTTGTGCGCTTACTTCAACACCTTTGTGGCGTTGTTCACCCACTTGGTTTGTTTCACTTGTGAATGAGCCAATAGGCGTCTCAAGTTGTTCGCTAACAAGAGTACCTTCTTTGCTAATATCAAAAATAGCACTGGTAAGCATTAGGCGGTCATCAAATAACTGCCATTTTATACCAATCTCTCTTTGCTTAGATGTAACAGCATCTAATTTCATGCCGTTATTTACATCTGTTTCATCAATCAGTGTTTCACTACCTTGAGGCTCAAAACCTTCTGAGTAACTAGCGTATATAGTTGCAGAAGCATTTGGGTGATAAAGCACACCTACTTTTGGTACAAATGACTCGTTATCATTTCCTGTGCTATTTTGTTTGTCGTAACGACCACCCAATGATAGTTGCCACTCAGGCGAGAACGAAATTAAGTCTTGAACGTAAATTCCGTAGTAGTCGTATTCAGTTTCGCTTACTGTATCATCTGTTTTATAGCTTACTGATGGACGAGATGGTTCTGCTTGTCCTGCAGAAAAATCAAAAGAGTCGGCAGAGGTACGACGTTGCCCGTAGTAATAATCAAGCGAGTTTGCGCCAATTAAAAACTGATGTTGTAGACTTCCCGTTTTAAACTCACCAATAAAATCAATAAATGCAGTTTTAAACTGCCAATCATCAAAGCGATCATAAGGGTTTGATTGATAGCTATCACCCTCAACAAAGTCACTTGGCATATTCGGTGCTGATTCAAAGCGTTGGCGCTCAAACGTTTGTTCGTTATAGCCAAGCTTTACTTGCCAGTTATCGGTTAAAAATACTTCTAGGTCTACACCTAGGTTTTCTACGGTTATGTCGGTAAATGCCCAAGACATATCACGGATTGTTTTATCATCACCAATTACATTGGCGTTTTCGTCTATCCATGCGCCAGTATCTAAACCGGCTTCGTCGTCTGTGCGGTCGTAATGCACACGTACTAATGCGTTGTCGCTAATATCGTAATCAACAACTAAAGCACCTAAAAAGCGGTCGCGCTCACGGTTTTCACCATTTTGGTACTCACGCCAGTAATCAACATCTTGTTTAACTAAAATACCACGAGCACGTAAATCTTCTGATTCAGTCAATGCACCACTGGCATCTACCATAAAGCGCGTTGAGCCATGTTGGTCTACATCGGCACTGGCATTAAAGAGTGTTTGTGCTGTAGGTTTTTTAGTTACCATGTTAACCAAGCCACCCGGACCTGATTGACCATATAAAATGCTTGATGGGCCTTTAATTACTTCAACTTGTTGCAAAATTTCGATTGGTTGTTGATAGTGCGACCAATGCTGATGACCGTCGCGTAAATAACCTGTTGATGAGCTTAGCTCAAACCCACGTAAGTTAAATACCTCACGATTTCGTTGTTGTGAGCCTGCAGTTAAGCTTGCGTCATTTGTTAGTACTTCGCCAAGGGTAGTGGCAAGTTGCTCACTAATAATAGTGTCGGTTATTACGGTTACAGATTGTGCGGTTTCAAGTAAAGAAGCTGATGTTCTCATTGCGCCATTAGCGTTATCTACTTTGTAATCGTTAAAGTAGCTACCTTTTACTTCTATACGCTCAAGGTCAGTAGTGTTTGCGTATGTGTTTGTTGTAATGCTTGCTAATAGTGCTATGTAAAGAGAATTCAGTTTCATTGTTTGCTTCCAGCAGTGATATGTAAAAAACAATCGCGATCTTAATGCAAACTACTATCATTTTCAACACCTTTTGTTAACGTACTTTATTATGTGTTTGTTAATGGTTGCTAATTACGAATTCTGCTATTATTAGCAGCATATTTAGTGGGGCTTTCCCCCACGTTATTTTTATTGCTATGGAACTTACTGTGACTTCAACTGCTTTTTCATCTTTGGCTTTACCAGCTGGACTCGTTGATAATTTATCAACACTTGGTTATGCGCATATGACACCTGTACAAGCGCAAAGTTTACCGCCTGTACTTGCTGGTAAAGACATCATTGCTCAGGCAAAAACCGGTTCAGGTAAAACTGCTGCGTTTAGCTTGGGTGTGTTAGCTAAATTAAACGTAAAACGCTTTCGTATTCAATCTTTAGTCTTGTGTCCTACTCGTGAGCTTGCCGAGCAGGTTGCGGTTGAAATGCGTAAATTAGCGCGCGGTATCCATAACATTAAAATATTAACGTTATGTGGCGGTGTATCAATTGGTCCACAAATAGGCTCGCTTGAGCATGGCGCGCATATTATTGTTGGCACACCTGGGCGTGTTGATGACCATATTCGTAAAGGTACTTTACGTTTAGATGATGTTGAAACATTGGTACTTGATGAAGCCGATCAAATGCTTGATATGGGTTTTCAAGATACACTTGATGCAATTATTGAGCGCATTCCACAAAATCGTCAAACATTGTTATTTAGTGCAACATTCCCAAGAGCTATTGAAGCAATTGCTAAGCGTGTACTTAAAAATCCAGAAATGGTTAAAGTAGAAGAAGAGCAAGCCAAAAGCACAATTAAGCAGTACTTCTACAAAATGGATAATAATAAGCAGCGCTACCCAACGCTAAAATTATTATTACTTAAATTTACACCACAAAGCTGTGTTGTGTTTTGTAATACTAAAGTAGAAACACAACAAGTGTGTGACGATTTAGCTGATGAAGGCTTTAGTGCTGTTTCGCTACACGGTGATTTAGAACAGCGCGATCGTGAGCGTACATTAATTCACTTTTCAAATAAAAGTGCTTCAATACTTGTTGCAACCGATGTTGCTGCACGTGGTTTAGATATTGACGACATGGATATGGTGATTAACTACCATTTAGCACATGACACGCAAACACATGTGCATCGTGTTGGTCGTACAGGTCGCGCTGGTAAAAAGGGCATTGCATGTTCTATTTACGGTGAAGCAGAAGCGTTTAAAATTGCTCAAATAGGCGAACATTACGAACGTGATATTACTCCAGAGCAAATGCCACCATTTAATTTATTAGACAAGCCACCGTACCGCCCTGAAATGGTTACTTTGATGATTGATTCAGGTAAAAAACAAAAAGTACGTGCAGGTGATATTTTAGGTGCTTTAACGGGTAAAGATGGGGTTGCAGGTCGTCAGGTGGGTAAAATTAACGTACTTGATAACGTAGCGTTTGTTGCTGTTGAGCGTAACTCATTAAAACCTGCGCTTCGTAAATTAACCGAAGGCAATATTAAAGGGCGTAAAATACGCGCACGTCGCCTTACTCGTTAATTTAAACTTCTAAATTAATAGATTAACGAGCAGCTACCTTTAGTTGCTCGTATTGTGTTTGTATTTTTTTAAACTCAACTTCACAGCCATTTGGTTTATCTGGGTGCACTTGTAATGCAAGTTGTCTCCAGCGCTTTTGAACATTTTTAAGAGTGAAATTTTTAGGTAACTTCCATTCTAAAGCCAATGCTTTAAATTCATTTTCATTTAAAGCTTGTTGTGGTGATGTCGTTTTAAACTGACGCCAAAAGCTATTTAAAAGCTCATCAATCTGCTCTTCACTGGTATCGTAATTATGCCAATCTAAATAATAATCTCGCAAATTTTCGCTTGCTGTTACTAAACTATTATCTCCTTTTTCTAAAAGCTCGATATGCAGAGCTGAAATGAGTAAACTCTGAGGGCGTAATTGTGCCTGCAGTTGGTACAGTGCATTCATGATTAAAAAGTTACGTTTAAATAAATCACGTTCAGGACTTTTATCGAGAGTGGTCATAGCGCTGCGGTTTGTCAGTTCTGCTGCTAAAGTATGAACTTGCCAAACCTGCTTTGTTAGTATTAGCTCAAAAATCTCATCAATCAGTGGGTTAAGCATTGTTTAGGCCCTAGTAGTTGGTGTATCTTCAATAAAGATTACACTGATATAAGTAACGGTTTGAAGGATTAAAATTATGCTGGGCAAGTTAAAATGCCTCTTATTTACTATATGCTGTGTACTAATAGCTCCTAGCTATGCCCAAAATAATGATTCGTTATTTGAGCAATTCAAAAACGAAGTGCAGTGGGAGCCTAAATTACAATTAGCAAACATGCTACTTGCTAATAAAAATGCCTCCAAAAAGGAGCGTGTCGCTGTTTATTCGGCATTGGGTAATACTGCGTTATCGGTTGATAATTTTAAAGACTCATTACATTACTTTAAATTACTCGAACAACATACTTCGGATACTTTCTTCCCTGATGAGCACTTTCGTGCAATTAAAATGCAAGGTGTTGTACTTTTTTATCAAGGCTTATTTCAAAAAGCGATTATTGAATATACCCGTACCCTAGCATTAGCAGAAAAGAATAAGCAATTACTAGAGCAGGCAAACTTATTAAATAATATTGGTTTGGCCTATTTTAATATGAATAAGCTAGGCGATACCCTAGAGTTTTATTTAAAAGCAAAAGCTATCTACGAGGCGTACGGCAGTGAGCAAGATAAAACCGATATACTACTTAATATAGCAGGCGTTTATATACGCTTATCACGCTACGATAGTGCGTTTGGTCTTTATCAAGATGTACTTAAGGTTTATCAACGATTAGATGATAAAAGCGGTATTGCGCAGGTATATAACAATATGGGTGTTGCCCATATGGAGAGTAATCAATTTGACTTAGCACTGCATTATTATCAGCTAGCGCTGCGCTATTATATTTCAGCTAATGATTACAATAAGTTATCTACACAATATACAAATTTAGCTAACACTAATTTAGTATTAAAAAAAGTGGATGAAGCGTACGAGCAAGCTAAATTAGGTGAGTACTACGCCCTTAAAATAGATAATCATAATTTAGAGCTTAATGCGCTACATGCGCTGGCTAAAATTCAGTTTGTTAAGGGTAACTTAGAAGAGGCGCAAATAAATTTAGATAGAGCTATTTTACTTGCTCATGAATATGGTAGTGAGCGAATAATTAGAGAGAGCTTAGGGGCCAAAGCACTTCTTGAAGCCAGTAAAGGCGATTATTCAAGCGCAATGGCTTTGCAACAAAAATATATTAGTGAGTTGCGAAAGCTCAGAAGTACGGCAATTATAAATGCACTAGCGGTACTTCAGCATCAATTTAAAGCAACGCAATTAAACCAAGAGATAGAAAAACTTAAGCAAGATCGCCGTGTGCAAGAGCTAAAAATGTCGCAGCGTTCTCAGCTTACTTTATTCTCTTTTTTACTATTACTTTTAGTTGTCGTAACTGGTATTGCGCTTTATCGCCGTGGTGCAGAAAAACGCGCTAAGCAGCAGTTAACAGAACAAGTTACGCAACGTACCGCAGAGTTGCAGGCAATTGCACAAGAGCTGAGAGAAGCCAACGATGTTAAAAGCCAGTTTTTGGCTAATATTAGTCACGAAATTCGCACTCCACTAACGGCTATTTTAGGGCAAACAGATGCTTTGATTAATGAATTATATGAGCCTGAGTCACTTAAAGATGAATTAAGAGTAATTCAGCGTCACAGTGACCATTTAAAAAGCTTAATAAATGATGTACTTGATTTAAGTAAAATTGAAGCCAATAGATTAGAGTTAAATATTTCGTGCTTTGATATTGTAGAGCTCGTAAATGATGTGCACGCAATGTTTATCACCCAAGCAAAAGCAAAAAATCTACATCTTATTTTAGACAATCAAGTGGGTAATGAGTTTTACACTAAGCTGGATTTAATACGCGTAAAGCAGATTCTTATAAACTTATGTGCAAATGCTATTAAGTTTACTCATTCTGGGCAGATCATTATTGCATTAAATAAGAGTGAGCAAGGACTAGTTATTATTGTAAAAGATACCGGTATTGGTATGAGCTCTAAACAGTTAAAGCTTATTTTTGAATGCTTTAGCCAAGCTGATAACAGCATTAGCCGTCGCTTTGGTGGTACAGGGTTAGGCCTTAGCTTATCGCAACAATTAGCTGCGATGATGGGTGGTTATATCAGCGTACAAAGCGAATACAAAAAGGGCAGTCAGTTTTCGTTCTTTTTACCGTGCGCAGAAGTAAATAAATCGCAAAGCATGATTGAAACTCAAAGTGCTCCTAAGGCAAATAAGCAATTGGCAGGTCGTGTCGTACTTGCGGAAGATCATCCTGATAATCGTAGGTTAATAAGTCGTTATTTACGCTCAATGGGACTCGAGGTTATTGCTGTTGAAAATGGTGAGCAAGCGGTAGAGCAGTGCTTAAAAGAATATCCAGATTTGGTATTGCTCGATATTCAAATGCCAGTGATGGATGGGCGTTCTGCTTTTCAGCTATTAAAACAATGTGGTTTTGAGCGACCTATTTTTGCTTTAACAGCAAATGCTATGAGTCATGAAGTGGATGGTTATTTAGAGTTAGGGTTTACTGGTTACTTAGGTAAACCGATAGACAAAGAGTCATTTTATAAAGCGCTTTCTAGTCACCTACATAATGCAGAAGATCAGCCAATTACAAAGCAAAATGAAGTTGATATGAGCGATCTTGTGATTAGTTTCAAGCAGAGCTTTGCTTTGGAGAGTGAAACGATTACGCAGCATTTTATAAGCGAAGATTTAGATGCGCTACAAAAAGATAGCCATCGCATTTTAGGGGCTGCACAAATGTTTGGTTTGGATGAAATTGCGCAATCGGCTAAAAATTTAGACAGAGCACTTCTACGCAGAAGCAAAAAAAGCAGTGCAAATGACTTTAAAGCGCTCGTTGATACGCTGCAGGGTGTACTTAAAAAGTATAATGAAAGTTAAACTGTATTTAATCCAGACACAAAAAAAGCGCCTAAGGCGCTTTTTTATTCAATTAAAACGCTTTTATTGGCGTCTCATCGAATCAAAAAATTCATCATTGGTTTTGCTCATCGATAGTTTATCGATTAAGAATTCCATTGCATCAATTTCTGACATGTCATGAACAATTTTACGTAAAATCCAAAGCTTTTGAAGTTCATCTGGTTTTGTTAGTAATTCTTCACGACGAGTACCTGAGCGGTTAAAGTCGATAGCTGGGAATACACGTCTTTCCGCAATTTTACGGTTAAGGTGAAGTTCCATGTTACCAGTACCTTTAAACTCTTCGTAGATAACTTCATCCATTTTAGAGCCAGTATCGATAAGAGCTGTAGCTATGATTGTTAAGCTACCACCTTCCTCAACGTTACGTGCAGCACCAAAGAAGCGCTTAGGTTTATGTAATGCGTTAGCGTCAACACCACCAGTAAGTACTTTACCTGATGAAGGAATAACGGTGTTATAAGCACGTGCTAAACGAGTGATTGAATCCAATAAGATAACAACATCTTTTTTATGTTCAACTAGGCGTTTTGCTTTTTCGATAACCATTTCGGCAACTTGTACGTGACGAGAAGCTGGTTCATCAAACGTTGATGCAATAACTTCACCTTTAACTAGGCGTTGCATCTCTGTTACTTCTTCCGGACGTTCATCAATAAGTAAAACCATTAATGTTACATCAGGATGATTGTGCGTAATTGATTGTGCAATATTTTGAAGTAGCATTGTTTTACCCGCTTTTGGCGGAGCTACTAACAAACCACGTTGGCCGCGGCCAATAGGAGATGCTAAATCAAGTACACGGGCTGTAATATCTTCTTTACTGCCGTTACCACGTTCCATGCGAAAACGTTCGTTTGCATGTAATGGAGTAAGGTTTTCAAAAAGAATTTTAGTTCGAGAGTTTTCAGGTTTATCAAAGTTAACTTCATTTACTTTAAGTAAAGCAAAGTAACGTTCACCGTCTTTAGGTGGACGAATAAGACCTGAAATTGAATCGCCAGTACGCATGCTGAAACGGCGAATTTGGCTAGGTGAAACATAAATGTCATCTGGGCCAGCTAAGTAAGAGGCTTCTGATGATCTTAAGAAGCCGAAACCATCTTGTAAAATCTCTAATACACCGCCGCCGAAGATATTCTCTCCGCCTTTGGCATGGGATTTAAGAATGGCAAAAATGATATCTTGCTTTCTTAAGCGGGCTACGTTTTCGAGCCCCATGGACTCAGCTAAGTCTACAAGCTCTTTAATGGACTTGTCTTTTAATTCGCGTAAATGCATATTGGTGGGTTCTTTATTACAGTTGTCATACTCAAAATCGCTTTGATCGTTGAGTGAGGTTTGTTGAATATAACTAAGGATTAGTTGGCTTTATAAACTAGCAGTTCACTGGCAAAGCGTCCAGTCTTTATACAAAATAAATTTAAAAAAGGGCAAAAAGCCCTTTTTATTGTTCTAGCTTACAGTTAGATGTTGTTTTCTAAAAACTCAATAAGTTGAGTTTTTGAAAGAGCACCTACTTTCGTTGCAGCTACTTGACCATCTTTAAAAAGAAGTAAAGTAGGGATACCACGAATACCAAATTTTGGCGGTGTGCCAGCATTTTGGTCAATGTTTAATTTAGCAACAGTCACACGGCTGTCGTATTCATCAGCAACTTCGTGAAGAATAGGGGCGATCATTTTACAAGGTCCACACCATTCAGCCCAGAAATCTACTAGTACTGGTTTGTCAGATTGTAATACGTCAGCTTCAAAGCTATCGTCAGTAATTTGGATTATTTTCTCGCTCATTGCGCTCTCCGATTTAGTTAGGCGAAATATTTAGTGCGTATTTAAACACTCTTGTTTCTTATTGCAAGTTTAAACGTTATGCTTAAACGCTATGACTAAGACACATTTAACCGATAAAAAGTTTTCAGACTTTGCTATCGCACCGGAAGTGGTTGCCGGTTTAACCGAGAATGGGTTTGAATATTGCACACCTATTCAAGCAAAATGCCTACCTTTTATTTGTGATGGACGCGATATCGCGGGCCAAGCTCAAACAGGTACAGGCAAAACGTTGGCGTTTCTAACTGCCACGTGCCATCGGTTATTACAATCTAGCAAAGCACCTAGTAAACATCCAAGAGCCCTGATCATGGCCCCTACTCGGGAGCTTGCGATTCAGATACACAAAGATGCTAAAATTTTAGCGCCGCACTGTAATCTTAACTTAGGTTTAGTATATGGTGGCGAAGATTACGAAAAACAACGTGCACAACTAGAAAAAGGCGTTGATATTTTAATTGGTACTACAGGTCGTCTAATTGATCTGTATAAGCAAGGCTGTTACACCCTTAATGAAATTGAGGTAGTCGTGCTTGACGAAGCTGATCGTATGTTCGATTTAGGTTTTATCAAAGATATTCGCTATATGTTCGATCGTATGCCAGATACATCAAAGCGTTTAAACTTATTATTTTCTGCCACATTATCGTATCGCGTACAAGAATTAGCTTTTGAGCACATGACAAACCCAGAACATGTTCAAATTGAACCTGACGTTAAAACGGGTAAACGTATTCAAGAAGAGCTATTTCATCCTTCGCAAGAAGATAAAATTAAGCTGTTGTTAACCTTAATTGAAGAAGAATGGCCAGAGAAAGCAATCGTGTTTGCAAATACCAAGCACAGTTGTGAAACAGTATATGCTTGGCTTAAGTCAGACGGTCATCGTGTAGGTATGCTTACTGGTGATGTTAACCAGAAAAAACGCCAAACTATATTAGCGCAGTTTAGCAAAGGCGACTTAGACTTTTTAGTTGCGACTGATGTTGCAGCGCGTGGTCTTCATATTCCAGAAGTAAGTCATGTATTTAACTTTGATTTACCTGACGATTGTGAAGATTATGTTCACCGTATTGGTCGTACTGGCCGCGCTGGTGCATCAGGCCACGCAATTAGTTTTGCATGTGAGCAATATGCATATAACCTGCATGAAATTGAAGAATATATAGAGCACAGCATTCCTTTATCACATTATGATAAAACAGCATTGCTAGATGATTTAACTCAGCCTATTATTCAAAGAAAGCGCAACTATTCAACAGGTCCACGTAACCGTAGTAATAACAGCGGACGTCGCCCAAATAATAGTTACCAAAAAGGACGGTCGTAAACGACCGTTTGTATAAGTAGTAGTAACTAGAGGTTTTTGAACGGTGGGGCAACTTAAACCGCAAAAAAATGTGTACGCAGTTATTGATTTGGGCTCAAATAGCTTTCATATGCTTATAGCCAAATCAATTGCTGGCGGTCTACAAACAATTGGACGTGTTAAACGCAAAGTCCGATTAGCCGCAGGGCTTGATAAAGATAACGTATTGAGCACTGAAGCAATGCAGCGAGGCTGGGAATGCCTTGCCCTTTTTGCTGAGCGTCTACAAGATATCCCAGATAAAAACATCACCATAGTAGCAACAGCCACCTTACGGTTAGCAACTAACGCCGAAGTATTCAAAAATCATGCAGAAAAGATTCTTGGCCATAACATTAATGTTATTAGCGGAGAATTAGAAGCGCGTACAATTTATAAAGGTGTTGCTCATACTTCATCTTGTACTGGCAAACAGCTTGTTATTGACATTGGTGGTGCAAGTACCGAAGTTGTAATTGGTAAAGCATTTGATGCCTTACATTACAAAAGCCTCAATATGGGGTGTGTTACCTATCTTGAACGCTATTTCAAAGACTGCCAATTAAGTAAGAGTAACTTTAACGCAGCCATAAAAGCAGCTCGTACAGTCATTGATGAAATTTCTCCAGAATATAAAACAGCGGGATGGCAAATTGCATCTGGTGCTTCTGGCACAGTGCAAGCAATTCAAGAAATTATGGTCGCTCAAAATCTTGACGATTTACTTACGCTTGAAAAGCTCAACACTATAAAAGAGCAAGCAATTGCATTTAGCACTATTGCAGCGCTAGACCTTCCTGGATTAAGTGAAGACCGTCGACTGGTATTTGTATCAGGGCTCGCAATCTTAATCGCACTATTTGAATCTCTTGAAATAGAAAAAATGGGATTGGCGGGTGGAGCACTGCGTGAAGGCGTTTTATATAGCATGGTTCCGGAGTTTCATAATAACGACATTCGTAAACGCACAGTTGATGGGTTTATGAGTCGTTATCACGTTGATCAAAAACAAGCGTGTCGGGTTTCAAGCTTAGCTATGCAGTTAGCGGTAAGTATTGATAAAGATTGGCCAATTGAACGTTTAAATGGGTTACCACTATTAAAAGCGGTAGCGCAGCTTCATGAGATTGGATTACTAATAGAATATAAGCAGTACCATAAACACACCGCTTATATTTTGGAAAATACCGATATGCCTGGTTTTTCACAGTCAGAGCATAAATTAATAGTAGCGGTAGCAGATGCGCATCGTTCTGATTTTCCAAAAGGCTGTTTTAATTCACTCGGCGTAAATAGTCTATTGGCGCAATATATAGTGAGATTACTACGGATAGCAGTCATCTTATCAATGCGCAGACAAGATGATGTACTGCCTATGTTTGAGTTAACTGCTAAAAATGAAGTGTTAGACCTTAAGTTTGAAAGTAACTGGTTAAAAGATCATCCATTAATGGCCAGCGAGCTACAACAAGAGTCTAAACAGCAAGGTAAACTTGGGTGGAAGCTCATAGTAAACTAATTAAAAAGGCCCATCAGGGCCTTTTTAGTGTTTAAAGTAACCATTTCGATGCAAATATGTGCGAACAGCACATTATTTCAAGTTTTCTTCAAAAAAGGGTTGATCTGTTTTCGGATCTCCCTATAATGCGACCCCACTGAGACGGGAAACGCCAACACATAGCGAGGCACGAACAACTCAGGGTGTTAAGTAAAACTTAGATTGAATCTTTTTAGAAAGTTTAAATTTAAGTATTGACAAAAAAATAGGAAAGCGTAATATGCGCAGCCCTAGCGAGATAAAGTTT
>NZ_WTKS01000124.1:0-338 GCF_011378625.1 Pseudoalteromonas sp. c7(2019)
ACTATTTCTTGTGCTGACAATTCAGTATTCTCTAATAAAGCCATCGCAGCTGATTGTGCGAAATTACCACCTGAACCGATAGCAATTAAATCATTTTCAGGTCTAACTACATCACCATTACCAGTAATAATGTATGAGTGTTTTTTATCTGCAACGGCTAATAAAGCTTCTAATTTCCTTAACATTCGATCAGTACGCCAATCTTTTGCTAGCTCTACTGCTGCTCGTTCTAAATTACCTTGGTGAGCTTGCAGTTTCGCTTCAAAACGCTCTAATAATGTAAAAGCATCGGCAGTGCCTCCAGCGAAGCCTGCAATGACTTGATCGTTGTACAAGCG
>NZ_WTKS01000125.1:0-333 GCF_011378625.1 Pseudoalteromonas sp. c7(2019)
AGCTATTAAGAAAGCGAGTTAATCTTTTTTAACAAAGTAATGCTCTAAAAATCGATTGCATAACGCAGGAACGTTTTCTTCCGCTGATAAAACAAAGTCGACAAAAGCCTTTGCAATAGGCGATAAATGCTTACTTTCATGATGCACTAAAGACCAACTTCCTTGTAGTGGGAAGTTTTCAATACTTAACTCCACCAAAACACCTGCAGCTAACTCAAGCGTCACACTGTGCTGTGAAACAACTGAAATACCAAGATCGGCCATCACCGCCTGTTTAATCGTTTCGCTATTACCCAAGGTCATATTCACTTTTAACTGTATGTTATTGGCTTT
>NZ_WTKS01000126.1:0-333 GCF_011378625.1 Pseudoalteromonas sp. c7(2019)
ACACATAAGTTATTTTTGTCTGCGATTTTAACGATATCTGTTTTAAGTGAACTTGTACCAATCAATGTTTGTTGTGTAATCTGCTTAGATACACTAGAAAAAGTGGAACCCGATTCAGCGGCTGAAGCCACTTCTATTTTATCTCGATACGTTTTATCCATTCCATTAACACGTGTTTCGATACGCTGTGCTAATGATGCACGTGCATTGGCAATAGCTTGTTGCTTATCAATAGACATATTACCAGACCATAAAACACACTCAGAGACTGCAATACCATCTTCGACTTGAGGGTTTAATATCCAACTTGGGATGTCACCAACAACTGTTTCT
>NZ_WTKS01000127.1:0-331 GCF_011378625.1 Pseudoalteromonas sp. c7(2019)
AAAAATCCACAAAAGCAACCACTCTTTGTCCATATTGTTGATCGTTAATCGGACATATATACACTTTTTCTACTGTGCTGTGTTGCAGACAAACACGTTCAATTTCTTCTGGAATGATATTCTCTCCACCACTTATAAATTGCCTATCTTTACGACCTAATATGTGCAAGTGACCATTTACGATACAACCTATATCTTTGATATTTAGCCATTCTTCTGGGGCAATAAGGCGTATTTTCTTATTTTCAAAATACCCTATACACCGTGTTTTTCCACGACAATAGACTTCATCATTTATTATTTTTACTTGTCGATAAGGTAATACTTTGAG
>NZ_WTKS01000128.1:0-328 GCF_011378625.1 Pseudoalteromonas sp. c7(2019)
TTCTTGTTCGTTACCGACAATAATTATCAATAAGTTAGGATGACGTTCTAGGGATTTGTAACTGGCAGGTAAAGAAATATGGGGGCCAAAATCACCCCCCATGGCATCAAGCGCAACAGTAAATTTACGCAAAGTAATAACTTACTTTTCGATTACTTTTTTGCCTTTGTAGAAGCCGTCAGCAGTAACGTGATGACGACGGTGAGTTTCACCAGAAGTGCTATCAACAGTTAAAGATGGTGCACTTAGTGCATCATGTGAACGACGCATACCGCGTTTTGAAGGAGTCTTGCGACTTTTTTGTACTGCCATTTTTAAAATTCCTGCT
>NZ_WTKS01000129.1:0-326 GCF_011378625.1 Pseudoalteromonas sp. c7(2019)
GCACCACGGTAATCGGTACTTTAAACATATCAACCATTGGGATTTCATCAAATCCAATAATCGAAACTTGCTTTGGAATATCAATATTATTCTGATGCAATAGGGTCAATAAGTCCGTAGTAATGGCTAGATGTTGGGTAAAAAAAGCAGTTGGTGGATTATCGCTGTTTAAAGCAATAATGGGAGATTGTGTAAAGCCCGAATCTCTTTGCCAATATTGCACCAAACTTTCATCGCTAGCGACTCCATTTGCTTTTAGCGCATCAAGATACCCTTCGTGACGTTCTTTTCGTGATAGGTTATTTTCAAAATATTGAGTCAAAAAT
>NZ_WTKS01000130.1:0-325 GCF_011378625.1 Pseudoalteromonas sp. c7(2019)
ATCATCACGTAAAACATTTATTTTACGTAACAAAATCGTAACGGCTATTCGTACTTACTTAAATGAACGTAATTTCATGGAAGTAGAAACGCCAATGTTACAAGCCATTCCAGGTGGCGCAACAGCTCGTCCATTTGAAACGTTTCATAATGCATTAGATTTACCAATGTATTTACGTATTGCACCAGAATTAAACCTTAAGCGTTTAGTGGTTGGTGGTTTTGAGCGAGTATTCGAAATTAACCGTAGTTTCCGTAACGAAGGTGTTTCAACGCGTCATAACCCAGAATTCACTATGATTGAGTTCTACCAAGCTTACGCTGAT
>NZ_WTKS01000131.1:0-322 GCF_011378625.1 Pseudoalteromonas sp. c7(2019)
GTGATTGTTGCAAAATCACATTAGAAGTATTGAGTGGCAATGAAGTTGCTTGTAAAGCTTACCAACGTTTAGGCTTTTCTGATTATCAACTTGATCCAGAATTTGGCAGTGCTTTATTTTGGACAAAGAAAATTTAATCTACGTTACGTTAATTCTTCGCTTAAAGATGAATAAACCGCTTAGTCTTAGTTAACTGCGCGGTTATTCTAAAAACGGGTCAATGTTAGCTACCCTATTGATTAATTTCATTATTATATTGTTGCTGTAATTCTTTAATATCTTCAACCATTAAATCCATATCTACGCTATTAATACCTTGCTT
>NZ_WTKS01000132.1:0-321 GCF_011378625.1 Pseudoalteromonas sp. c7(2019)
AATCCCTGCGATGACATTTAAAGCAAAAGTTATTTCTCAGCGTACGATCAATAAAGAAGAAAGTGTTGGTTATAACGGTTTATGGACCGCTGAAAAAACAACAAAAATAGGGACAGTGTCAATTGGTTATGCTGATGGATACCCTAGGCATGCAGTAAATGGTACGCCTGTTTTTATCAATGGTAAAAAGAGTCAAATATTAGGTCGTGTTTCAATGGATATGGTCATGGTTGATTTATCTATGTTTGAGCAACAAGACTGTATTGGGTTTGATGTCGAATTATGGGGTGATAACATTTCAGTAACTGAGGTAGCTAACTG
>NZ_WTKS01000133.1:0-321 GCF_011378625.1 Pseudoalteromonas sp. c7(2019)
CGGTTAATAACATTAATTAGATCATAATAATCTGTAATAAAAGGGATTTATCAATGAGCAATGTTAAGCGTTTAGCGATGCTTGGAATCACCAAGGAATACCCAGGCTGTAAAGCGAATGATGAGGTATTTCTAGATATAGAACATGGTGAAATCCATGCGCTGTTAGGAGAGAATGGCGCGGGCAAAAGTACCTTAATGAAAATGCTTTATGGTGTAGTAAAACCTGACTCAGGTAGCATTATATGGAATGGGACACCTGTCTCTATTGACCAACCTTCGGTAGCACGTGGTTTAGGTATTGGTATGGTTTTTCAGCACT
>NZ_WTKS01000014.1:0-132260 GCF_011378625.1 Pseudoalteromonas sp. c7(2019)
TTTTCTTTTTAACTAAGCGCCCTTGTTCATTGCAGCACACCACATGGAAAAATCTTTTTGCTATATCTAAACCAATTGTTGTAATCTTCATTTTGGTCTTCTCCCTTTGATTATTGTAACCACTTTAATCATGGCACATAGATGCCGTATAGGGAGGAGACCATTACATCAGGTTAGTCAATGAGGTATAAGTGAAAAAATTTAATATCTTGTTTTCAATGCTGATCCTAGCTTAAAAACACGGTATGCTAAAACCACGCTAATAAACCTTTTAGGTGCACAGTATCCATCAACAGATACTAATTTTCAGGAGCTATTATGACAGAGCATAAAAAACCACTGGTATTAATGATTTTAGACGGTTGGGGATACCGCGAAGATACGCAAAGTAATGCTATTCTTGCAGCTAACACGCCGGTATTAGACAATTTATGGGCCACACGGCCACACACATTAATATCAGCTTCGGGTTTAGATGTTGGTCTTCCTGATGGTCAAATGGGTAACTCAGAAGTTGGCCATGTGAACTTAGGTGCTGGTCGCATTGTTTATCAAGATTTTACCCGTATCACTAAAGCAATTAACGATGGCGAATTTGATTCAACCCCAGCCTTAGTTGAAAACATAGATAAAGCGGTAAGTGCAGGAAAAGCAGTTCACATAATGGGTCTTTTAAGCCCAGGTGGTGTGCATAGCCATGAAGACCACATAGTTGCTAGCATAAAACTTGCTGCAAAACGTGGCGCTAAAGAAGTTTACTTTCATGGCTTTTTAGATGGCCGCGATACACCTCCACGTAGTGCTAAAGCGTCAATCGAACGTATTGAAGCGTTATTTAGCGAACTTAAATGCGGTCGTTTGGCGTCACTTATTGGCCGCTACTACGCAATGGACAGAGACAACCGTTGGAACCGCGTAGAAAAAGCGTACAACGTAATTGCATTAGCTGAAGGTGACTTTAATTTTGATAACGGCGTAGAGGCACTTAATGCAGCGTACGAGCGCGACGAAAACGACGAATTTGTGGCCGCTACAACCATTACACCAACAGGCGCCGCTCCTGCTTCAATAAACGATGGCGACACTCTAATTTTTGCCAACTTTAGAGCAGATAGAGCCCGCGAAATTACTCGCGCTTTTGTTGAGCCTGATTTTGATGGATTCGCAAGAAAAAGAACGCCAGAGCTTAGTGCATTTGTAATGATGACAGAGTATGCAGCCGATATAGATGCACCTATTGCCTTTGGTTCAACACCGTTAGTAAACGTACTTGGTGAGTGGTTTGAAAAAAATAACAAAACACAGCTTCGCATTTCAGAAACCGAAAAGTACGCACACGTTACGTTTTTCTTTAGTGGCGGGCGCGAAAGTGAATTTAAAGGCGAAACACGCGAGCTAATTCCTTCGCCGCAAGTTGCAACCTACGACTTACAACCTGAAATGAACTCAGAAATGCTAACCGACAAGCTAGTAGCAGCAATTAAAAGCGGTAAATACGATGCTATTATTTGTAACTACCCTAACGGCGATATGGTTGGTCACTCTGGTGTATTTGAAGCTGCTGTTAAAGCTTGTGAAGCTGTAGATAGCTGTATAGGTCGTGTTGTTGATGCACTTGAAGAGTTTGGTGGTGAAGCACTAATAACAGCCGATCATGGTAATGCTGAGCAAATGGCTGATCTTAAAACAGGCCAAGCGCATACAGCTCACACTAGTGAACCGGTACATTTTATTTATGTTGGTCGCGATGCAGAGCCTATGCAAGGTAAAGCATTAAGTGATGTAGCCCCTACAATGCTTCACTTAATGGGCATGGAGCAACCAAACGAAATGACTGGTACGCCTATCATGATGTTGAAATAACACATGAATAGACGTATTAACCGGTTAATTAAGTGCGGTTTAATACTAACTTCATTAGTGACTGCATCTGCAGTTGCTAATGAAGATCGTACTAAAAAAGACTTATCAGAAGTTCAAAATGCACTTGAGCAAAGCCAAGCTGAGTATAACGCCCAAAGAAAAAAAATAGCGTCACTACAAAAAAACCTAAAAAGCCATGAACTCGATATAGCTAAAAATGCTAAAGCACTTAACATGGCAGAACAATCAGTAAAAGAAACTAAAACACAGCAAAAAGAGCTACAAAATAAAGCCGATGAGCTCGATAAAAAGCACACTCAATTTCAGAAAATTTTAGCCGCGCAGCTTAAAAGCGCCTATATGGCCGGTGGCGACGACTACTCTAAAATGCTGTTAAATCAAGAAGACACTGCAAAATTTGAGCGCACACTTAGTTATTACAACTACTTAAATAAAGCCCGTATTGAACAAATTGAAGATCTAAAAGACCTTCAAAAGCAAATAGTACAAAACCAAGAAGAGCTTGTTAAAACACAAGAAAAACTAGCGCTTTTATTTGATGAGCAAAAAAGACGTCAAACTGCATTGCTTAATGCACAAAGTGAACGCCAAGCTAATCTTAAAAATTTACAAGCTCAGCTCAACAGCACCAAAAGTTCAATAAACTATTTAAAAGAAAACCAACAAACTTTAGTAGCAACAATTGAAGAACTCGAAAAAGAAAAAACACAGAAAATTGAATTACTGGGCCTAAATAAAAACAAAGGCAAATTAGACTGGCCGAGCAAAGGCAAGTTAGAGCACACATTCGGCCAACGTAAACATGGTGGTATTGATTGGAAAGGCGTATTAATTGGTGCAAAAGAAGGCACTAATATTAATAGCGTACATAACGGCCAAGTTGTATTTGCCGATTGGCTAAAGGGCTATGGTTGGGTAATTGTTGTAGACCATGGTGAAGGTTTTATGAGCCTATATGGTCATGCCCAAACACTGCTAAGAGATGTAGGCGACATGGTACGCGAAGGCGAAACCCTTGCTTTAGTTGGCCAAAGCGGCGGACAAGCTAGTTCTGGTCTATACTTTGAAATACGCCACAAAGGACGCGCAGTAAATCCTGTAAAATGGTGCAAACGCATTTAATTAAATAAATCGCTGCACCGCTCTGGAGCAGCTGATGACAACTAAAAAAACTGCAGTAATTACCATTGATCAAAAAAATACAGGCTTTTATATAAGTCTGTATTTACTTGTATTACTAACCTTAATCGCTTTTTCTAGTAACGTACTAGCAAGCTCGATTAAAGATCTTAAAAGACAACAAATAGACGAAATACTCTTTAACATCCATGCCTACTACGTTGAAGATCTCACCTTACAAAATAGCCACCACATTAAATATAATAGCCAACAGTTTGAGCGCTTATATTCAAAGCTCGACTCTTACTCTAAGTACTTAAATGAGCACGAACTAACCTCATTATTTGATAACACAAACGGGCGCTATACAGGTATTGGTATTGAGGTTAAAAATATCGACGAGAATATGACTATTGTTAATGTGGTTAATAACTCCCCCGCAAAAGCAGCGGGTATTTTGCCAAGCGATATTATTGTAAGTGTAAACAACCAAGCAGCCCAAAACCGTACAATCGATGAAGTAGCAACACTAATAAGAGACAGTAAATTTTCAAATATAGAGCTAATTATAAATCGTGATAACAATAAAAACCCACTCACGTTTCATGTAGCACGCCGCCAAATAAACCTCGAAAGCGTAACAAGCGAACTTCTAGATTTTGGTACTGGTTATATAGCTATCAATAATTTTTCTAACCACACATTGCATGAGGTTGCTCTGCAAGTTGCTGCCCTGCAAAGCCACTTTGGTTACCCACTTAAAGGCTTAGTAATTGATTTACGTGATAACCCAGGGGGTACATTACAAAGCGCAGTAGCGGTATCAGACCTATTTTTACAAAGTGGCACTATAGTGACTACTAAAGGACGTTTTTACGATGCCAACCAAGCATTTTATGCAAAGCGTGGAGACATTCTAAAAAATGCCCCCATTGTTGTGCTTATAAATGAAAATTCAGCCTCTGCAGCCGAAATACTTGCAGCAGCACTTAAAGATAATAAACGAGCAACCGTTGTTGGCAGTCAATCTTTTGGGAAGGGTTCTGTACAATCGCTCATTCCTCTAGGTGACGGCAACACTGCATTAAAGCTCACCACAGCTAAATACTTTACGCCGCTAGGTAAATCGATTGATGGAATAGGAATAACCCCAGATGTGGCGGTTAATCAAACAAACCTTTCACAAAGTAATAAAGCCGTTATAATAAAAAATGAACACACTAACAGTAAAGCGCAATTACTTACTGGTAACTTAGCCGACTTACAGTTAGTTAAAGCAAAACAATTACTCAGCATGCAGTAGCTTGTATAAGCTGTATAAATAAAGCTAAAAAGATAATAAAAACTATAAACGTGAAAATAATAAAATGGCTAATATTAGCTATTTGTTTTAGCTCAGCAACAATTAGCGCCAAACAAATAGCAATAGTGATAGACGATATAGGCTATCATCAACGGGACTTAGAGTTCCTTTCCTTACCAGGGCAATTGTCGTATTCAATTTTGCCCCATACTCCTTATTCGCAAATTTTTGCAACGCTTGCTAGTCAATCAAATAAAGAGTTATTACTTCATGTACCTATGCAGGCACTTAACGGTAAAGAACTCGGACCTGGCGCGCTTACTTTAAATATGAATAAAGAGCAGCTTCAGCAAACTCTAGGAACCGCTCTCGCTAGTTTACCGCAAGTTAAAGGCGTTAATAACCACATGGGCTCAGCGCTTACGCAGCAAAGCCAAGCTATGAAGTGGACAATGGAAGTGCTTAAAAAGCGCCATTTATATTTTTTAGATAGCCGCACAACCGATTTAAGCCAAGCACAAAATGCTGCTAACTTTTTAGGTGTTGCCAATATTAGTCGCCAAGTGTTCTTAGACAATATAACTACACCAGAACAACTGCAGCTAAGGCTTGAAGAATTAAAACAACTAGCCATCACTCATAATTCCGCTATTGCAATTGCTCATCCCTACCCAGAAACCATCGAATTTTTACGCCATGCCTTACCCGAGCTAACTAAGCAAGGTTTTGAGCTTGTGCCGGTTTCGCAGCTGGTTGAGCGTAAATACATTCAGTTAGCGCAAGCTGAGGGAAAAGAGATTAGTGCTCGGTGATATAAGCTTTAAATAAAGCTATATCCGAATGATAAACTAACCATTCGATAATGCAGAGTATTAGGGCGTGTTGATCTTTGATGGTTGAATTTGCAGCAGTATGTTTGGTTTTTAGGCAAGGCAGAGCCTATGAAGTGTGGTTATTCCCCATAAATAGGCGATAACGCAGCATAAATGCCAAACATGCGCTGCCCTTCGGGTTCAGCCTAGGGACGATAAACTCTTTGTTACTCGGTTTTTACTTAGCCCACTAGGTTACAAACCTCGCGCCGCGATTTAATCGCCCCTAGATTGAACAAATTTCAATCCGCAAAGATCAACACGCCCTAGTATTATACCAATTCGCTTAATTAAGTGATCTATTTTGAGGGCGGAAAAACGAGTTGATAGCCAGGCAAAAAAATCGCTATTTAGTTGTTCTAATTGAGAATTTTTTAACGCAGGTAGCGACACGTTTAGCCCCGCAAAATGATTAAGTATTATTGCGGATTGGTACTACTTAATTAGATATTTTATCGTTGGGTTTCGCTTCTCTCAAACCAATCTACGCGAAAGCAAAAAGCCCCGCATTTTCATGCAGGGCTTTTAAATTTGCTGCTTGAGCAATATTAGCTCATAGCGCTTTGTAACTTTTTCATCGCTGTTTTTTCAAGCTGGCGAACACGTTCAGCAGATACACTGTACTTTTGTGCAAGCTCTTGAAGAGTCGCTTTATCATCCGACAACCAACGTGCGCTAACAATATCTTGTGAACGTTCGTCTAGTGTTTTAAGTGCGCTAAATAAACGAGTATGCGCTTGCTCTTTCCACTGTTCTTGTTCAACGTCGTCAGCTAAATCAGCTGCGCCATCTGTTAAATACTGTACTGGAGAGTACGTACTTGTTGGTGCGTCGTCGTTATCGTCGCCAGTTAGGTCAAAGCCCATGTCTTGGCCGCTCATGCGCGATTCCATTTCACGTACTTCTTTTTCACTCACACCTAGCTCGCTAGCAACGGTACTAACCTCAGCTTGATTAAACCAACCTAAACGCTTTTTGTTTTTACGAAGATTAAAAAACAATTTACGTTGCGCTTTAGTGGTTGCAACTTTAACTATGCGCCAATTTTTAAGCACAAACTCGTGAATTTCGGCTTTAATCCAATGCACTGCAAACGATACTAAACGTACACCCACAGTAGGGTCGAAACGCTTAACCGCTTTCATCAGGCCTATATTACCTTCTTGAATAAGGTCAGCTTGTGGTAAGCCGTATCCCGAGTAGCCTTTAGCAATATGTGCTACAAAGCGTAAATGCGACATAATGAGTTGCTTGGCAGCACTAAGATCACCTTCTTCCTGAAGCTTTTTAGCAAGTTCTTGCTCTTGTTCAACTTTAAGCATAGGAATAGTGCTTACCGCTTGAAGGTAACCGTCCATGCTTGCGCTTTGTTGTCCGACTGTAAGTGCCATTGCGTATAAATCTTTACTCATTTTTCACCTCGGTGATAAACATTTGAAACTATCTTAGCACTCTTTCTTTAAGAGTGCTAACCCCAATTTAAAACTTTTTTAAAGTATAAATCAAGCAGTTTTTAGTATGTGTTTAGTCTACTACAAGCGACTGAATAAGTGATGAATTGAGGAGCTGCAGCAGGTTAACCTCGCTGCATCACCTTATTTACAACTCATTACTTCATGGGAGGATAGTACATAAATATGACAGTATTAATAACAGGAGGTACAACCCAGTTCGGTACGATACGCATATCAAGCTGGGTTGGTTCACTTATAGTTTGCAGGATTGTTTATACTTTATCGGGTTCTATTTCTTTAATATATCGATTTACAGAAAGGTACGAGCCTACAAATCCTAAGCTTGTTGCAAGTAACACTAAAAAGCCGAGCTCATTAAGCGATAATCCAATTAACGAGAAGCTTGTTTGATACACCCCCGCTACACTGCTCACAGCGCTTGAAAGCCACCACATCATTAGTCCTACGCATATAAAGGCGAATAAACCACCTATTACACCATACCAAATACCTGTCCACAAAAATGGGGCATGTATAAAGGTGTTAGTTGCGCCGACTAGCTTCATTACTTGTATTTCTTCTTTTTTATCCATGATCGACAAACGGATGGTGTTACCAATAATAAGCGTCACTGAGGTAAGCAGTAATAATGCGATGGTTATTACACTTTCTTTCAGTAAATCTAGTAATGCATTTAAACGCTCTAGCCACGCTATATCGAGCTTACCAAAATCAACTTCACGTTCACTTTCTAATTTAGTTAGCAGTACTTTAGCGGCATTTGGGTGTCTATGACGTTTTGTAGGAGTAACAAGTACCACATCAGGTAATGGGTTTTTATCTAAGTACTCTAAAGCTTGCCCAAAGCCAGATACGTCTTTAAATTCTGTTAGTGCTTTTTGCTTTGATATAAATTCAACGCTTTCCACTTCTGGATAAAGTGCTAAACGCTTTACTAATGTTTGCGTTTCTTGCTCGTTCATACTTTCTTTTACAAACAACGATATTTCACTCGCTTCTTCAAAACCACTACTTACTTGCTGTACGTTTTTAACAACGAGATAAAGTGTTGCAGGTAACGTTAGGCTCAAACCAAGTACAGCAATAGTCATCATAGATGCAAGCGGCGTACGCCACATTTCACCTAAGCTATGAACACCTTGGCGAAAAATATTAATAATGAAAAAATAACCGCCAGCTAATACTGATTTTTTTTGCTTGTCGTTACTATTTTGACGACTTTTAAAAAGTAAACTCATAGTGCTCCCTCAGCGAGCGGATCTTGAAGCATGCGGCCATCTTTTAAGGTTAGACTGCGGTACTTCATACGTGCAACCAAACCTAAGTCATGCGTCGCTATAAGAACAGTGGTGCCGTGTTTATTAAAGTCCTCAAACAGCTTTAGGATTTCCATTGAAAGCTCAGGGTCTAGGTTACCTGTAGGCTCATCGGCTAACAGAATTGGCGGAGAGTTTACAATTGCTCTGGCAATACCAACACGTTGCTGCTCGCCTCCAGAGAGCATAGACGGATGACATTTTATTTTGTCTATCAGGCCTACTTTATCAAGCGCACCATGAACACGTTTAGCTATTTGCTTATGGTGAGTACCCTCAATAATAAGAGGCAGTGCCACATTATCAAAAATAGTATAGCGCTCTAGTAAACGGTGATTTTGAAAAATAATACCTATATCACGGCGAGCATAAGGAATTTGACGCGAGTTTACTTTATTTAAATCAACACCGTTGATAAATACACTGCCTGCCGATGGACGTTCCATTAAGCTAATTAACTTAAGCAACGTACTTTTACCCGCACCACTGTGGCCGGTTAAAAAGGCAAGTTCACCCGGTTTAACATGAAAATTAACTTTTTCGAGGGCGCGGTGCCCTCCAGGATAAGTCTTACTTACTTGCTGAAAATTTATCATTTTTTTATTATGCCAATTCAATTAGTTTACTAATAAAATTGGTATTCCTCGCAATTAAAAAGGGAGCAAGCTCCCTCTTTTGGTAAATTAAACGTCGTCCTCATCTTGGCTAAATAACGCATCAATAAAGTCATCGCTTTTAAAAGCGCGTAAATCATCAATACCTTCACCAACACCAATGTAACGAATTGGAATATTAAACTTATCTGCAACCGCAAAAATAACACCACCCTTTGCAGTTCCATCAAGTTTTGAAAGCGTAATACCAGTTAAGCCAACGCATTGATTAAATAAGTTCACTTGGCTAATTGCATTTTGACCTGTGCCAGCATCAATGGTTAACATCACTTCGTGCGGCGCATCAGGATCAATTTTTTTCATAACACGAGCTATTTTTTCAAGCTCTTGCATTAAGTTATCTTTATTTTGCAAGCGACCCGCTGTATCTGCAATTAACACATCTATATTACGTGCTTTTGCAGCTTGGAATGCATCAAAAACAACCGATGCACTATCTGCACCCGTATGCTGTGCAATAACAGGAATGCTGTTACGTTCACCCCAAACCTGAAGTTGCTCAACAGCAGCCGCTCTAAACGTATCGCCAGCAGCCAGCATAACCGACTTACCTTCGCTTTGAAATTGCTTAGCCATCTTACCAATAGTCGTTGTTTTACCAACGCCATTTACGCCCACCATTAAAATAACAAATGGCTTTTTATCTTTGGTAATTACTAAAGGCTGTTCAGCCGTTTTTAGCATCGCCGCCATTTCTTGTTTCATTAACTCATAAAGCGCATCACCATCTTTTAACTGCTTACGGTTTGCAGCATCAGTTAAGCTATCAATCAACTTCATGGTGGTATCAACGCCTAAATCGGCGGTGAGCAGCTGTGTTTCAAGATCTTCAAATAATTCGTCATCTATTTTTTTACCACTAAAAATAGATGCAAAGCCAGAACCTATATTAACGCGAGTTTTTAACAAGCCCTTTTTAAGGCGAGAGAAAAACCCTTCTTTTTTCGGCTTTTCTGCTTTTTTAGATTCTTCAATTGCAAGTTCTGCTGTGATACGTTCTTGTTCTAAACGCTCGTTCTGAGCTTTTTCAGCCGCAATACGTTCTTGCTCTAAACGTTCACCCTGAGCTTTTTCAGCCGCAATGCGTTCTTGCTCTAAACGCATTTGCGCTTCTTGTTCTGCTAAACGTTTTGCTTGATCTTGTCTTTGTGCTTCAGCATCTGCTTGTTCTTTTGCTAATAACTCAGCATTCGCTTGCTCTATTGCAAGCTTTTCAGCCTTTACAGCTTCATCCTTTTTTTCAAGGCGTATTTGATCTAGTCGCTCAGCTTCTACTTTTTCTGCAGCCAATCGCTCTTGCTCTAACAGCATCTGCGTTTCTTGGTCGGCTAAACGTTGTGCATATTCTTGTCTTTGCGCTTCTGCATCAGCTTGTTGTTTTGCAAGTAATTCAGCATTGGCCTGCTCAATTGCAATCTTTTCTGCGTTTTCAGCACGCTCTTGCTCTAAACGTTTTGCTTCAATTTGTTCAGAAGCAATACGCTCCTGCTCTAAGCGCTCTGTTTCGGCCTCTGCTTTTAAACGTTCAGCTTCAGCTTGCTCCTGTGCTAGCTTTTCTTGCTCTAAACGTTTTGCTTCAATTTGTTCAGCAGCAATACGCTCCTGCTCTAAGCGCTCTGTTTCGGCCTCTGCTTTTAAGCGCTCAGCTTCAGCTTGCTCCTGTGCTAGCTTTTCTTGCTCTAAACGTTTTGCTTCAATTTGTTCAGCAGCAATACGCTCCTGCTCTAAGCGCTCTGTTTCGGCCTCTGCTTTTAAGCGCTCAGCTTCAGCTTGCTCCTGTGCTAGCTTTTCTTGCTCTAAACGTTTTGCTTCAATTTGTTCAGCAGCAATACGCTCCTGCTCTAAGCGCTCTGTTTCGGCCTCTGCTTTTAAGCGCTCAGCTTCAGCTTGCTCCTGTGCTAGCTTTTCTTGCTCTAAACGTTTTGCTTCAATTTGTTCAGCAGCAATACGCTCCTGCTCTAAGCGCTCTGTTTCGGCCTCTGCTTTTAAGCGCTCAGCTTCAGCTTGCTCCTGTGCTAGCTTTTCTTGCTCTAAACGTTTTGCTTCAATTTGTTCAGCAGCAATACGCTCCTGCTCTAAGCGCTCTGTTTCGGCCTCTGCTTTTAAGCGCTCAGCTTCAGCTTGCTCCTGTGCTAGCGTTTCTTGCTCTAAACGTTTAGCTTCAATTTGTTCAGCAGCAATACGCTCCTGCTCTAAGCGATCTGTTTCGGCTTCTGCTTCTGCTTGTAAACGTTCAGTTTCAGCCTGCTGTGCAAGCTTTTCTTGCTCTAGCTTCTGCGCTTCTTCTTGCGCTAATGCTTGTTGTTTATCAGCGGCTGCTTTTTGCTCTGCTTCTTTTTTATCTGACTTGCCAAAACCGAGCCACGACATGAATTTACTTTTTTTTGTCATACTTGCTAATAACCACTTATAAAAATCTGATAAACTAAAATTTGAAATAGCTTGGCAATGCCCAGCAATAGTTGCTAATAAATACAACCATTCAAAACGTAAGTGTTCAATAGTAACACTTTTAATACGGTTGAAAAATGAAGCTACACGTAATCACCCATAATATTATCTGAGCTAGATACCATATACCATTTTTTAGTGAGCTAAATGAGAAAAAAAACAACGCAAAATAAAGCTACTAACAAGCCCAGCGATGGCTTTATTAGAGTGATTAGTGGCCAATTTCGAGGCCGAAAACTCCCAGTTAAAAATGTAGAAGGCTTAAGACCTACTACCGATCGAATTAAAGAAACTGTATTTAATTGGCTAATGCAAGATACGCGTCACACAAATGTACTTGATTGTTTTGCAGGTTCTGGTGGGTTAGGATTTGAAGCGCTATCTCGATTTGCCAAAAACGCCACATTTATCGAGCTCGACTCGTCAGCTGCCAAGCAATTAGAACAAAACATTAGCACTTTAAAGCTCGACAACGCATACGTTAAACATACTAATTCACTCTCCTTTTTAGAGCAAAAAAACACAAACGAAGCGTTTAATCTTGTATTTGTTGACCCACCATTTCGTAAAGATTTAGCGCAAACAACCTGCGATTTATTAGAAAAAAACCAATGGTTAAGCGATGATGCATTAATTTATGTTGAAGTAGAAACAGAGTTAACCACCTTCAAGAACCCGAGCAACTGGTTGTTAATTAAAGAAAAAAAGGCAGGCCAAGTGTTTTGCAAACTCTACCAGCGCCAAGCAAATTAATACTGTTTTACATGATGCGTTTCTGTTAATATTGTCCTTTACATGTGGTGTTGCTTCGGATTACAATACCGCACCATTTTTGAACCACTTGATCAATGTTTGATCAACTTGAGCAACGCTCATAATTTAGGTAGGTGAATTTTTAATGCCAGTAATTAAAGTAAGAGAGAACGAACCGTTTGACGTAGCACTTCGTCGCTTCAAGCGTTCATGTGAAAAAGCAGGAATCCTTTCAGAAGTTCGTCGTCGCGAGCACTATGAAAAACCAACAGCTGAGCGTAAGCGTAAAAAAGCTGCTGCAGTAAAACGTCACATGAAAAAACTTTCTCGTGATAACGCACGTCGCGTTAAATTATACTAATATATTAGGTCTTGTATAAATGAGCCTTTTAATAACGCTAAAAGATGCGCAAAAAGATGCGATGAGAGCTAAAGACAAATTACGTCTTAACCCTATTCGTATGGTACTTGCTGCAATCAAGCAACGTGAAATTGACGAGCGTATAGAACTAGACGACGCAGGTATTACCTCCGTTATAGTGAAGCTTGTTAAACAACGTCGTGACTCTTACACTCAGTACAAAGATGCTGGGCGTGATGATTTAGCTGATATTGAAGCCAATGAAATAGTAGCACTTGAAACTTTCTTACCTCAAAAATTGAGTGAAGAAGAAATCATTGCTCTCATTGATGCGGCTATTGCTGATACTAACGCAGCAGGTATGCAAGACATGGGTAAAGTAATGGGTATAATCAAAAGCAAAGCCGAAGGTCGTGCCGATATGGGCAAAATCTCTGGTTTAATTAAGCAACGATTAACTGCCTAATACTCCCACATACATTAAAGTATGATTGAAGTGAACCGAGCCTTGCGCTCGGTTTCTTTGTTTTTAACTTTAATAAAAAGTACACCTACTAGGTTACTTTAAAATGAAATTTTTTATAGCTTCCCTATTTATTTTGTTATCATTTTGGTAAGTTAAAGCACGCTATACTTTGCATCAAGCAAGTATAAAAAAGTAAATTTCATATTCGTTATTCTTCTTATTATTTCAGGACTGTATTTTACTAATGGCTGGAAAGATCCCACGTAACTTTATAGACGATTTACTTGCCAGAACCGATATTGTCGACCTGATAGACTCAAAAGTAGGTCTAAAAAAAGCAGGTAAGGATTATCAAGCTTGTTGCCCATTCCATAACGAAAAATCGCCCTCATTTACCGTATCGCAAGACAAACAGTTTTATCATTGCTTTGGTTGTGGCGCTAATGGTAATGCTATTTCGTTTGTAATGGAGTATGAAAAGCTTGAGTTTGTAGATGCTATTGAAGAAATAGCAAGCATGCTTAACTTAGAAGTACCTCGAGAACAAGGCACAAACTCAGCACCAGAACGTACTGCTGCGCAAAAGCGCTCTGATTACGATTTAATGCTTCATACTGCGCGCTTTTATCAGCACCAATTAAAACACCACAGTAATTCTGCCGCCGTTATTGAATATGTAAAAGGCCGTGGTTTAAGTGGTGAGACAGTTAAAAAGTTTATGATTGGCTACGCCCCCAGCGAATGGGATGGATTATGTCTTCAGCTTGGCCGTAATAAAGAACAAAAAGAGCAATTAGTTGAATTAAAGCTAGCTTCAGAAAAAACACCGGGCAGACAATTTGATTTTTTCCGCGACCGATTAATGTTCCCTATTCGCGATAAACGCGGACGCGTTATTGCATTTGGTGGGCGTGTAATGCAAGCCGACCAAGGGCCAAAATATTTAAACTCGCCAGAGACCCGAATTTTTCATAAAGGCTTTGAGCTTTACGGACTTTATGAAGCAAAGCAAGCCCATAAAAAACTTGAGCATGTAATGGTTGTGGAAGGTTACATGGATGTTGTTGCCTTAGCCGAGCAAGGGATTGAATATGCCGTTGCATCACTAGGTACCGCAACAACAAGCGAGCACATGCATACGCTGTTTAGAACAACAGATAAAGTAATCTGTTGTTACGATGGCGACAGAGCTGGCCGTGATGCAGCTTGGAGGGCGCTTGAAAACGCACTTCCTTATTTAAATGACGGTAAAGCACTGCAATTTACTTTTTTACCCGATGGCGAAGACCCTGACTCTCTTGTACAAAAAGAAGGTAAGGAGCAATTCGAATTGCGCCTAAGCCAAGCAGATGACTTTACCAAAGTATTGTTTAATAAATTAAGCCAAGAAGTTGATTTAACACTCGACTCAGGAAAAGCTAAATTACTCAGTGCAGCACTTCCACTCATTGAAAAAATCCCAAGTGAATTTTATCAAGAAAACATTCTTGAACAGTTAGGGCGTTTAATCGGAAGAACACGTGAGCAATTAAATAACCGTTTAAAAACGCCAAAGCAACAGCATTCGATTGAACGTAAGTTTAAAATAACACCAATGCGTCAAGCGATTGGTATTTTAATTCAACATCCTAATTTGGCTAAAAATGTGCCATATTTGCCTGAACTCGCACAAATGAATATTGCTGGTATAGGGCTATTATTACGCTTACAAGAGCAAGCTTTAGAAAAAGAAAGCATTACCACAGCGCAACTACTCGAATTTTTTAGAGGAACTGAAGATTACGAGCCCTTAATCAAGCTTGCAACGTGGCAACACGACATAAATGAAGAGCGTTTAGAGACGGTTTTTAAAAATACTTTCAAGTTTATTGAAGATCAGTGTTTAAATTATCGACTCGAGACCCTATTAATAAAGGACAAGACTCAAGGCCTTAGTAGCGACGAAAGACTTGAGTGTCATTTGTTAATGACAGCGTTAAAAGCCACTAACAGCTAGTCAAAATTGATTTAAACTGTTATACTGTGCTATTCACTGCGTCACATTATTCTAGTTGGCTTTAATGCAAACTACATGATGGCGCCTGTTGTATCAACTTATCAGAGTGGAAGAAACAATCTCTATGGATCCAACTCCTCAGTCACAATTAAAACTTCTGATTCAAAAAGGTAAAGAGCAAGGCTACTTAACTTTTGCAGAAGTAAATGATCACCTTCCACAAGACATTATAGACTCAGATCAAGTAGAAGATATCATAAGCATGATTAATGATATGGGTATCAAGGTTAGCGAAAACGCGCCTGATGCTGATGAATTAATGATGCAAGAAACAACGACAGACGAAGACGCAGCTGAAGCTGCCGCTGCAGCCCTTGCGACTGTAGAAAAAGAAATCGGCCGTACAACGGATCCGGTTCGCATGTACATGCGTGAAATGGGTACTGTTGAACTTCTTACACGTGAAGGCGAAATTGTAATCGCTAAACGTATCGAAGAAGGCATTAACCAAGTACAGATTTCTGTTGCAGAGTACCCTGAAGCAATCACTTACCTGCTAGAGCAGTGGGATAAGTTTGAAGCTGAAGAAATGCGTTTAAGCGATATCATCGTTGGATTTATCGATCCTAATGAAGATACAGCGCCAATTTCAGCAACTAATATCGGTTCAGAATTAAGTGCTAAGCAACTTGATGACGATAAAGATGACAAAGATGATGCTGATAGCGATGACGAAGATGAAGAAGAAGTAGACACAGGGCCAGATCCTGAAGAAGCGCGCATTCATTTTGAAAATTTACGTGATTTATACAATAAAGCACGTGATACGTTTGAAGCTAAAGGTCGTTCGCATCCTGAATCACAAGCCGCCATTTTTGAAATTGGTGAGCTTTTCAGAACCTTTAAATTAATACCTAAACAGTTTGACCGCATGGTAAATAACATGCGTGAAATGATGGATCGTGTTCGCGTTCAAGAACGTCTAATCATGAAACAAGCTGTACAAATTGCTAAATTACCGAAGAAAACATTCGTTAAGCATTTTGCTAATAACGAAACTGACGCTTCATGGGTAGATTTAGAAATTTCAGGTAACGAAAAGTATTCAGCTAAACTTGAAGAAGTTAAGCCAGAAATCATTCGTAGCATTAATAAACTATCTGTTATTGAACAAACAACAGGTTTAAGCATTGAGCGTATTAAAGACATTAACCGTCGAATGAGCATTGGTGAAGCGAAAGCACGCCGTGCGAAAAAAGAAATGGTTGAAGCTAACTTACGTCTTGTAATCTCAATTGCTAAAAAATATACAAACCGTGGCTTACAATTCTTGGATTTAATTCAAGAAGGTAACATTGGTCTGATGAAAGCAGTTGATAAGTTTGAATATCGCCGTGGTTATAAGTTCTCTACTTATGCTACGTGGTGGATACGTCAAGCAATCACTCGCTCTATTGCTGACCAAGCAAGAACAATCCGTATTCCAGTACATATGATTGAAACGATTAATAAACTTAACCGTATTTCTCGTCAAATGTTACAAGAAATGGGTCGTGAGCCAAATCCAGAAGAATTAGCAGAACGCATGATGATGCCTGAGGATAAAATCCGTAAGGTACTTAAGATTGCTAAAGAGCCAATTTCAATGGAAACACCAATCGGTGATGATGAAGATTCTCACTTAGGTGACTTTATCGAAGATACAACTATTGATTCGCCAATCGATTCGGCAACAATGGAGTCTCTTCGTGGCGCAACTAACGATGTACTTGCAGGCCTAACAGCCCGTGAAGCTAAAGTACTACGTATGCGTTTTGGTATTGATATGAATACCGACCACACCTTAGAAGAAGTAGGTAAACAGTTTGACGTAACACGTGAACGTATTCGTCAAATAGAAGCGAAAGCGCTGCGTAAATTACGCCACCCTTCTCGCTCAGATTTACTGAAAAGCTTTTTAGACGCTAAATAATTTAGCGCTACTATATAAACTAAAAAGGCCGCTATAGCGGCCTTTTTTCTATTTGAAGGAAATAATCATGGCTTGGATCCAAATTCGTATTAACGCCAATGCTGCAACAGCAGATGCAGTAAGTGACCTATTAATGGAAGCGGGTAGTGCTTCAGTAACCTTTATTGACGCAAAAGACACCCCTATTTACGAACCCAAAATTGGCACCGTTGTATTTTGGGCTGATACAACAGTAATTGGCTTGTTTGAAGCTAATCACGATATGAATGAAGTCGTTGCGTTATTGAAACGCCATGATGAACTAAAAGACAATTTAGTATACAAAATAGAGCAGCTTGAGGATAAAGACTGGGAACGTGAATGGATGGATAACTTTCACCCTATTCAATTTGGTGAAAGGCTATGGATTTGTCCAAGCTGGCGCGACATTCCAGATCCTGATGCAGTAAATGTACTGCTTGACCCTGGCCTTGCTTTTGGTACGGGCACACATGCAACAACGGCCTTATGTCTTAAGTGGTTAGAAAGCCAAGATCTAACAGGTAAAACGGTTGTTGATTTTGGTTGTGGCTCAGGCATTTTAGGTATTGCAGCTATAAAACTAGGCGCAGAGCGCATGATTGGGATTGATATTGATCCTCAAGCGCTTGAGGCAAGCTTAGATAATGCTAACCGTAATGGCGTTGCAGACAAACTTGAAGTATACCTTCCAGAAAACCAACCTGAGTTTACCGCCGACATAGTAGTGGCAAATATATTAGCCCAGCCACTTCGCGAATTGCACAGTGTAATTTTAGGTTTATTAAAGCCTGGTGGAAAAATTGCCATGTCGGGTATTTTAGAAGAACAAGCACAATCAGTTGCTGATATTTATGCACCGTTTATTGAACTAGATGATATTGCCGTTGAAGGTGATTGGACTCGAGTGAGTGGCACTAAAAAAGCGTAATAAACTGCACAACCAAATTTAGAGCATTAACTCAAAACCTGCATGTAAAGCCTGTATTTAACAGGCTTTACTATTTTTTTACATATTAAAAGTTTTCTGATTATTGTGTAAAAAATAAAACTTGTATAAATTTCAAACAAATCAACCTACTTGTCATGTGGTTATCAAATGTCAATACGAAAAGGGCAAAAAAAAGTTACTTTTGTTCAATTTATAGCCTTTGATTTTTGTGAAAAAAACCGTAAACTTAGCGCCCCTTGAAAAGAGGCCTATTGAATATAGTGCGTATCGGTAAATACCAACTTGAGAATAATGTAATTGTCGCGCCAATGGCTGGCATTACAGACAGACCATTTAGACAACTTTGCCGTCGTTTAGGCGCAGGGCTAGCTGTTTCTGAAATGCTATCGTCTAATCCTAAGGTTTGGAAAACGGAAAAGTCGATGAACCGTATGGATCACAGCGGTGAGTCGGGTATACGCGCTGTGCAAATTGCAGGAGCAGATCCTGAGCTTATGGCGCAGGCCGCACAATTCAATGTTGCTAACGGTGCACAGATCATAGATATCAATATGGGGTGCCCAGCAAAAAAAGTGAACAAGAAACTCGCAGGCTCTGCCTTATTACAGTTTCCTAAACTTGTGGAAGAGATTATTGATGCAGTCGTTAATGCTGTTGATATACCTGTGACACTTAAAATCCGTACAGGATGGGATCCGGATAACCGTAATGGTGTAGAGATTGCGAGAATAGCTGAACGTTATGGCATTGCATCACTTGCTGTACATGGGCGTACGCGCGCATGTATGTACAAAGGTGATGCTGAGTACGCCACGATTAGGGATATAAAACGTTCAGTGTCGATTCCTGTTGTTGCCAATGGTGATATTACATCACCAGAAAAAGCAAAACAGGTTTTAGACTATACGGGTGCAGATGCCATTATGATTGGCCGAGCCGCCCAAGGTCGCCCTTGGATATTTAGGGAGATAGACCACTATTTGCGAACTGGGGAACACTTACAGCCGCCTGCTATTGCAGAGGTGCGCAGTATTTTAATGGAGCATTTAACAAACCTCCATCTGTTTTACGGTGAGCCAATGGGAGCGCGAATTGCTCGCAAACATGTATCTTGGTATTTGCAAACCCATGACAGTGATGGTCAGTTTAGGCGAGTATTTAATGCGCTCGACAACCCACAAGCACAGGTCGTCGCATTAGAGCAATACTTTAAAACACTAGCAGCTAACTAAGAAAGAAAGAGACTTAATAATGTTCGAACAAAACGTGACTTCTCCATTTATCACTAACCCTCATGTTCAGTCACACGAGAAACCGCAGCCATTGCGTGATGCAGTAAAAAAAGCTGTTCACCACTATTTAAAGCAGCTTAACGGTCAAGATGTGCAAGACGTTTACGACCTTGTTCTTTCAGAGCTAGAAGCGCCATTACTTGAAGAAGTGATGACATATACACGTGGTAACCAAACTCGTGCAGCAATTTTACTAGGTATCAACCGTGGTACTTTACGTAAAAAGCTTAAAAAATACGGCATGAACTAATATGCTGGCTGTGAATTATCACAGCTAATTATTAAAAAAGCACCCTAGGGTGCTTTTTTTATGCCCGTAGTTTAATAGCCGAGTTGCAAAATGCTCACCCTCATCGGCGCTTTATAAGTCGTTTTTTGAGTTGTAATCAGTTAAAATGCCCGCTTCTAAGCTAGCTCATTAACTGAGGAAATCAAACTACAATGGATACTCATCGTCCCATTCGTCGCGCACTATTAAGTGTGTCTGATAAAACCGGTATTGTTGAATTTGCCCGCGCACTAGAAGCGCAAGGCGTTGATATATTATCAACTGGCGGCACATGTAAACTACTTGCTGATAACGGCATAAAAGTGACTGAAGTATCAGATCACACAGGCCACCCTGAAATCATGGATGGTCGCGTAAAAACTCTTCACCCAAAAATTCACGGCGGCATATTAGCCCGTCGCGGACAAGATGAAAGCGTAATGGCAGATAACAACATTTCTGCTATCGACATAGTTGTAGTTAACTTATACCCCTTTGCGAATACAGTCGCTCAAGAAAACTGCAGCCTTGAAGATGCTATTGAAAATATTGATATTGGCGGCCCTACAATGGTTCGTGCAGCCGCTAAAAACCACAAAGACGTAACAATCGTGGTAAACGCGAGTGACTACGACCGTGTTATTAGTGAAATGCAAAACAATAATGGCTCTACTACGTATAAAACACGTTTTGACTTAGCGATTGCTGCTTACGAGCACACTGCCGCATACGATGGCATGATTGCTAATTACTTCGGTAAAATGGTTCCTGATTACACCGAGGAAGCTGCTGTAGAGACTAAATTTCCACGTACTATCAATATGCAGTTTACTAAAAAACAAGATATGCGTTACGGTGAAAACTCACATCAAGATGCTGCTTTTTATGTTGAAAGTGACATTACTGAAGCATCAGTTGCAACAGCAACTCAATTGCAAGGTAAAGCCCTTTCGTTTAACAACATTGCAGATACCGATGCAGCCCTTGAGTGTGTTAAAGAATTTGACGTACCTGCGTGCGTAATTGTAAAACATGCTAACCCGTGTGGCGTTTCAATTGGGGATAACATCCTACAAGCATACGAGCGCGCCTTTAAAACAGACCCTACATCAGCATTTGGTGGCATTATTGCCTTTAACCGAGAGCTAGATGCAGCAACTGCACAAGCAATTGTTGACCGTCAGTTTGTTGAAGTAATTATCGCACCTAGTATTTCAAGCGACGCTGCAAAAATTGTTGAAGCTAAAAAGAACGTTCGTTTATTAGAATGTGGACAGTGGACAGGTAAAGCAGCTGGCCAAGATATTAAACGCGTTAACGGCGGTATTTTAGTTCAAGACCGCGATTTAGGCATGGTAACGCAAGGCGACTTAAAAGTTGTTTCTAAGCGCCAACCTACAGAGCAAGAACTTAAAGATTTACTATTTTGTTGGAAAGTAGCTAAGTTTGTTAAATCAAACGCAATTGTTTATGCCCGTGACGGTATGACCATTGGTGTAGGCGCAGGCCAAATGAGCCGCGTATACTCAGCTAAAATTGCAGGCATAAAAGCTGCCGACGAAAACCTTGAAGTTAAAGGTTCAGTTATGGCGTCTGATGCATTCTTCCCATTCCGTGATGGAATTGACGCAGCAGCAGCCGCTGGTATTACTGCGGTAATTCAGCCAGGTGGCTCAATGCGTGATGAAGAAGTGATTGCAGCTGCTGATGAAGCTGGCATGGCAATGGTACTTACTGGTATGCGCCATTTCCGCCACTAATCACACAAAGGGTTAAACGTTGGTTTAACCCTTTTTGTTTGCTATAAATTCACGTATTCTGATTATTCAATAACCTATTTAAAATTATAATGTGAAGGAACAAACAATGAAATTTGCGCTAAAATCGCTACTTGTAGCCACACTAACGATGACATCGACTATGGCGCTTAGCCATAACCACGAATCGAGCCTTGAGCATGCACTTCAATCAAGCGAACGTAGCGCTAAAAACAGCGTTCGTGACGAATATCGTCACCCGGCTCAAACACTGGCATTTTTTGGCTTTAAACCAACTATGACAGTTGTTGAAATTGCGCCAGGCGGTGGTTGGTATAGTGAAATTTTAGCGCCAGCACTAAAAGAGCAAGGCACTTATTATGCCGCGCACTTTCCTGCTGATTCATCAGTTGGCTACTACCAACGCTCTCTTGCGGGCTTCAAACAAAAAGTAGCTGAAGATGAGCGCTTTAGTAGCGTTAAAATTACTGAGTTTGCACCTGTAACACATTTAGATATTGCGCCAGCTGGCAGTGCCGATATGGTTTTAACTTTCCGTAATGTACATAACTGGTATATGGGCAAAGATAAAAGCGGTGCATTAAGTGCATTCCAAGCTTTTTATAAAGCCCTTAAACCAGGTGGTACATTAGGTTTAGTTGAACACCGTTTAGCTGAAGAACGTGCTGACGAAGATCAAAAAACATCAGGTTATATGAAGCAGAGCTACGTAGTAGACCTTGCTAAACAAGCTGGGTTTGAATTAGTAGCAAGCAGTGAAATAAATGCAAATCCAAAAGATACAGCCGATCACCCTAAAGGTGTATGGACGCTACCACCAAGCTTAAGACTCGGCGAACAAGATGCTGACAAATATAAAGCCATTGGTGAAAGCGACCGCATGACGCTGAAATTTAAGAAACCGCTTTAAATAGGAATTTTCGCCATGAATGTTTTAGTCATTGGCAGCGGCGGCCGCGAACACGCACTTGCGTTTAAAGCCGCTCAAAACACCAAAGTAAATACTGTATTTGTAGCCCCTGGTAATGCAGGTACTGCACTTGAACCAAAACTTGAAAACGTAGCAATAAACGTTGACGACTTAGAGGGTTTACTTAGTTTTGCACAGCAAAACAATGTAGATCTTACTATTGTAGGTCCAGAAATACCGTTAGTACTGGGTGTTGTTGATAAGTTTCGTGAACATAACATGGCTATTTTTGGCCCAACGGCAGGCGCAGCCCAGCTTGAAGGCTCTAAATCGTTTACTAAAGATTTTTTAGCGCGCCACAATATCCCATCAGGCGATTATCAAACGTTTGAACAAATTGACCCAGCCTTAGCTTATTTAAAAGAAAAAGGCGCGCCAATTGTTGTAAAAGCAGATGGTTTAGCTGCAGGTAAAGGCGTAATTGTAGCAATGACGGAAGCCGATGCCGAAGATGCTATTCGCGATATGCTTGCGGGTAATGCTTTTGGCGATGCGGGAAGTCGTGTTGTTATTGAAGAATTTTTAGAGGGTGAAGAAGCGTCTTTCATTGTAATGGTTGATGGCAAAAACGTATTACCATTTGCTACCAGTCAAGACCATAAACGCGCTTACAATGGCGATGCCGGTCCTAACACGGGTGGCATGGGTGCATACTCACCTGCGCCAGTTGTTACGGATGAAATCCACCAGCGTATTATGAACGAAGTGATCTACCCTACGGTAGAAGGCATGGCAAGCGAAGGCCATCCGTACACCGGCTTTTTATACGCAGGTTTGATGATTGACGAAACAGGTACCCCTAAAGTAATTGAGTACAACTGTCGCTTTGGCGACCCTGAAACTCAACCAATGATGCTACGTTTACAATCAGACTTAGTTGAATTGATTGAAGCTGCTAACCGTGTAGAACTTGATAAAACAACGATTAAGTTTGACCCACGCGCAGCCGTTGGTGTTGTACTTGCAGCTAAAGGTTACCCTGGTGATTACCCTAAAGGTGATGCAATTTCGGGGCTAAAAGTTGATTACCCTGCGGGTGAAAAAGTGTTTCATGCGGGTACTAAGCAAAGTGGCAATGACGTTGTAACCGCAGGCGGTCGCGTATTATGCGCAACAGCACTTGGTAACACTGTTACAGAAGCGCAGCAGCGCGCCTATGAGCTTGTTAAACATATTAGCTGGGATGGTATGGAATATCGTACTGATATAGCTTACCGTGCTATTGCACGCGAGCAATAGCCTGTAATACCTATTCATTGGTATAACCAGTTAATTTAACTACAAAAGCGCAGTTTATCTGCGCTTTTTTAGTGCTACACTAATTAAAAGGTTTTTTAAAAGTAAATTAACGTTGGAACTAAGAACTTTACGTTACCATGCAATTGCTGTTGCCATACTGATATTTATATTTTTTATAATCAGTACATTGGCATCAAACCTTGTCGTGCCTACACGATATACAATTGATAAAACGGCTCCAATGTACCTCGATTACGCCTACTATATTGACGAAACCAAAACTAAAACATTCGATACCATCATTAACCAACCTGAATTACTTACTCATCAACCATTTTCAGGTGTTCCATGGAGTTTTAGCCAGCAAAACTATTGGTTGTTTCTTGATTTAGAAAATAAAAGCCTTAACAAGCAAAATGTTGTGGCACATTTTGACAACCCTATGGTCGATCACCTTACGGTGTATCGCCTCGATAAAAACAACAAACTAATTGAAACATACAAACTCGGCGATAAAGAAGAAGCCCTCTCTTTGTTTGAATACAGCGTACCGCATATTCGTTTTTTAGTAGAAAGAAAATCGTCACAGCGCCTAGTAATGAAAATAGACACAATCGGCATAAGTAAAACACCTGTAAACTTATATCGTGATAAAGAGTTTATTGACTTAGTGCGCTCTCAAACTGGGATCTGGGGCATTTTTGTAGGCGTGCTATTGATGGCTGCGCTTTATAACTTGGTGCTTTATTTTGGCATAAAAGACCGTGTTTATTTAATTTATATTGGCTACATCGTCAGCGCTATTACGTTAATGGGGGCTGTATTAGGTTTTGGTTTTTATATATGGCCTAATCACTGGCAGCTCCTTATTAACGAACAAGTCGTGTTTAGTAATTATGGGGTCGCTTTTTTCACCCTTGCTTTTTGCACCATGTTTTTGCGCTACCATAAGGATAAATGCTGGCGCTACAAAATGAGCATCACCCTACTTTGGCTTATGTTTGTTCTTGCTGTATGTAGCTTGTTTATTCCCGAGAATATAGCGGCTCCTATATTTTTTGGTGTGATGGTACTGCTTTATATTACCTGTATTATTTTAATATATAACAAGTTACGTAGTGGTTTTAGGTGGGCTAAGTTTTATGTTTTTTCATGGATACCACTAATATTTGGTGCTGCAATTCAGCCCATGGAACTCACTGGTGTTTTACCGTATACCTTTACAACCCGCCATGCCTTTTTAGTCGCTATTTTGTGCGAAGTTATTTTAATGGCAATGGCGTTAGCAGACCGAGTAAGGTATCAGCGCGAACGTGCGCTTTACCATGCCACGCACACACAACAAACAAAGTTACTTAATAGCTCCAAGCTAAAACAAGCATTTATGGCGCTACAAAGCCAAAACCGCTCAACAACTTTATGTTTAATAAAAATACGTCACTTTAATTCGCTCAATACTATTATTACCTCTTCTCAGGGCTACACACTTATAAAGCATGTAGCCAAAGAGCTTGAATTAGAACTCAGCCATGAACGCGAATTTACAAACCTCGAAACAGATTTAAACACCAGCCCACGCTTAGCCGATTTAAGCAGTGGCGTATTTGCCTGTATTTCTACTAAAACACAAAACCAAGAAATGCTAGAAGCACTACTGACTAAAATAATTAGCAGCCTACCAAAACAATATGAAATTAAAGGGCTAAACCTGCAGCTTAGTTACAGTATAGGCATTAGTAGTGCAGGTAAGAGTAACGACTTTGAATATTGGTTAAAGCGTGGTTATTTAGCGCTTAAAAAAGCAAAAGGTAGCGTTAATCAAGTTGGGTCATCGTCAAACGGTAATAATCTAATGATGGACGTTGCTCTAGCCGCTAAGCTGCAACAAGCCATCAAAACAAATCAACTGGCACTTTATTACCAACCTCAAATAAACTTATTAAGTAACCACGTAAGTGGTGCTGAAGCTTTATTACGTTGGCCCGACCCAGCTTACAGCAACTTATCAATTGAAGAACTAATAATACTTGCTGAGCACACAGGCATTATTAACGAGCTAACACTGTGGGTAATAGAGCAAGCCTGTAAAGACATAGTCAAGCTTACAAAAAATGGCTATAACGAGCACACAATTAGCGTAAATTTAAGTGCTAAAAACTTAACTATAAATAACTTAGCCGAAAAAGTAGAAAATATTTTAATTAAATACCAAGTGCCGGCACAGTTACTTAAATTTGAACTAACCGAATCGGCCTTCGTAGATAGCCAGGATGCACTTATAAAGTTAGTTGATGAGCTAACCGCATTAGGTATTAAAGTAGTACTGGATGACTTTGGGACAGGCTATGCGTCACTTAGCTACTTAGTCAATTATCACTTTAGTGAACTTAAAATAGATAAGTCATTTGTTTTTGATTTACCTAATAACCCTACTCACCAGGTTATTGTACAAACAGCCATTGATATGGCGCATAACCTCAATTTATCAATAACAATTGAGGGGGTAGAAACCCAAGAAATCCATCACTTGCTCAAAGATATGAATGCTGATTGCGCCCAAGGTTATTTATACGCAAAAGCACTGCCTTACACCGACTATTTACACTTCTTAAAAAGCCAATATAGCTTAAAAATGTTAGACTCCTCTTTTTAACATCTTTAGGGGCCAAGTAAAGATGCAAGGCACACTGCGTAAATTAAAATCGAGCTTAACCGAACCAGTACAATATCACTTACCTGTAGGTGAACACCTAGTAGACTTAAATGCATTTATAGGTAAGGAGCTTACGCTTACCTTTAGTGGCACTATTTTATGTTCTAACTGCGGTAAAAAAACCAAAAAAAGCTATTCTCAAGGTCACTGTTTTGTATGCATGCGCAAGCTCGCTAGTTGCGATATGTGTATTATGAAACCAGAAACCTGCCACTACGATCAAGGCACGTGCCGAGAGCCACAGTGGGGCGAAGAAAACTGCATGATTCCGCACTATGTATATCTCGCTAACACCTCTGGGTTAAAAGTAGGTATTACCCGCCACACACAAATACCGACTCGTTGGGTTGATCAAGGCGCGACTCAAGCATTACCTATTTTTAAAGTGCAAACTCGCCTGCAATCAGGTTTAGTGGAAGTTGCATTGGCTGAATTTATTGCCGACAAAACTAATTGGCGCAATATGTTAAAAGGTCAAAACGAAGCAATTGACTTAAAAGCAGCTGCAGCCGAACTGATCCCACAAATTAGTGAGAAGCTAAATGAGCTAAGTGAATTATTTGGTGCAACAGCAATAGAACAACTTGATGAAGATGTGGTTGATTTAGACTTCCCAGTAACCGAGTATCCTACAAAAATCAGCTCATTTAACTTTGACAAAGACCCTGTAGTAAGTGGTATTTTACAAGGTATTAAAGGCCAATACTTAATTTTTGAAAAAGGCGTTATTAATATTCGTAAATTTACGTCTTATGAAGTAACCGTAGGCTAACGAGCTATGTTAAACAGCTACCCACAGTTATTGGTTATTTATAATGAGCTTGAGATAGCCCATAACCAACAAGAGCAACAAGAATGCTTACACAGCGTTACGCAAAGTGAGCTAAGCGATGTGCGAGTACTTAATAAGCAAGGTGACTTCCTTAATTTACAAGGCACTGCTTGCCCTAAATTGAATGGCGAGCAGCTAGCACAGCTTGTTACAGCTTACTTATTAAATGAAGGGCAATGCTGCCTTGGTAAAATCAAAACCCTAAGTGCAGCGCAGGCGTTTGATTTACTAGGGTTATAAACTCCCTTTTTATTTAAAGTTCAGTAAGTACTTTTATATGCGCTACAGCACTGCGACCTAAAGCTGATAGCGCATAGCCCCCCTCTAAATACGAAATAACCCCTTTGCAACCGCCCTCTTTAGCAACACCACATAGTTGCTCGGTAAGCCAAATGTAGTCATCCTCTACAAACTTTAAGCTTGCCATATCATCTTCTAGGTGAGCATCAAACCCTGCGCTTATAAAAAGTAATTCAGGCTTAAACGCTTTTAATTTTGGTAACCATTGCCCAGTAAACACCTCTTTTAGGTCGTCGCCATTGCTAGCAATTGGCAGAGGTGAATTAACAATATGACTATTATTTTTAACCGCTGTATTAGGATAAAACGGATACTGAAATAACGAACAAAGCAGTACGTTTTCGTCATCAATAAAAATGTCTTGTGTGCCATTACCGTGGTGTACATCAAAGTCAGCAATCGCAATACGTTTAACTCCTTTGCTTTGGGCGTACTTAACAGCAATGGCTAAGTTATTAAATACACAAAATCCGGATGACGAATCTTTATTAGCATGATGCCCTGGCGGGCGCACAGAACAAAAAGCGGCATCGAGTTTATCAGCAAGTATTTCATCAACAGCTAAAACCCCCGCACCTACTGCACGCTCAATCGCTTTAAACGAATCTGGGCATAGCCAAGTATCGCCATCTAAATTAGCAAGCCCTTCGGTTGGTATCGTGGCTTCTACGTGTTTAACTAAAGATTCATCGTGAGCAAGTAAATAATGCTCACGCTCGGCTTTAGGGGCTTGAAGGTGGGTTAAGCCAACATCTACACCGCTGGCTAATAATCTGTCGGTAATTGCATCTAAGCGCTCTGGACACTCAGGATGGTCGCCTATCATTTTATGCTTACGGCAATGAGGATGAGAAATAACAGCGGTACGCATAAAAAGTCCCTTACAAGGTGTAAAAACTTAATATAACAAAGCCACCGACAGGTGGCTTTGCGACTTTGGTTTATATCAACATTTTAAATATCAAAGCTATTAGCTACCTTGCCTTTAAATGCAGGTTTCTAAAATCAAAGCTAAAGTCGGTAACCGCTGTTGATACTGCACGCATTTTAGCGCTATTTACACGGTTTTGTGAGCTCATTTCAAAACGAATAAACGCATCCGCTTCAAGCAGTTTTTCATCCCACTTAACTATAAATGTATTACCGGTGTAATGCTCAAGTGTGCCTTTTAATCGTTTAGTGTGCGTAAAATCAATATGCAATTTACTATCAAGCTGCTCAATAATCACATCGCCATACCAATCATCATGTAATGTACCGGTGTAATTAATGTTTGGTAATTGCGGTTGGTAGTCAGCCGGTGCTTCTGGTTTTGCATTAGCGTACGCATGTTGCTTACCTTCAAAATGACTTTTAGCTAAATCCTCTACCCAGTCTTTATCTTCGAGCTCAAGTGCATCTTCAAGTACTTCGTGGGTTACTGCCGAAAGTGCACCAAAAGCTTGTTGATTAGATAAAATAACAATACCAAGTTTTTTCTCAGGCAATAAAGTAACTTGCGATACCATCCCTAAAATACCACCACCGTGACCTAGCTTTTTAAAGCCGTGGTAGTCTTCAATACTCCAACCTAACCCATAACCCCTAAACTGCTGATGATACGATTCAAACGCGCTTTTAGACGCCATAGACGTAATATGTGGGTGCCACATTTGCGCTTGTTGCTTTTCACTAAATAGCTGCTCGCCACTTGGCATTTTACCGCCCGCTAATTGCGTACGAAGCCACTGGCTCATGTCGCTTACACTTGAAGCAATTGCACCTGCACCTCTAAAATCTTCTAGGTAGTTCACAAAAAATGGATGAAGCGTGCCATCCATAGGAATATGACCTGTCGCCCAGTTTTTATTACTTTTTGGAATACGTGAAAATCCCGCGCGTGAGTTATCCATGTGCAGCGGCTGTAATATATTTTTTTCGATGTAATCGTTCCAGCTGATACCCGACACACGTGCAACCACCTCACCAGCGGTAACAAACATCAAGTTGTTATAAGCATACTTACTACGAAAACTGCTCGCTGGTTTTAAATACTGTAATCCCGCTAAAATTTCATCAACTGACTTATCGGTACTTGGCCAAATCATTAAATCGCCCTGCCCAAGCCCTAGCCCACTGCGGTGACTTAATAAATCACGAATACGCATTTCGCGTGTTACGTATGAGTCGTATAATCTAAACTCTGGTAAATGATCAATTACGCGGTCATCCCAGCTTAACTTCCCCTCATCAACTAACTTGGCAAGCGCTGCTGTTGTAAACGCTTTCGTGTTTGAAGCAATACCAAATAAAGTGTCTTTGTTTACTTTTTTGTTGGTATCGAGATTAGTTACACCAAAGCCTTTAGCAAATATCACTTTATCGTTTTCAACAATGGCAACTGCCATACCGGGTACGTCAAAACGCGCCATTGACGCTTTAATTACCTCGTCAATTTTGTTGGTATCAACTTGTGCCCAGCTGCTAAACGTAGTGCCTGCTAATAGTGCGATTGCGGCAAGTTTGGTTAATTTCATATCAATCCTATTTTATTATTTTTGATGAACTGCAAATTCAATTGCTGCGCGCTCTTGATTGGTATCGCTTTTTTGTGCGCGATTTAATATCGCATCACTGTATTCTTTTGGTACGCCCGCTTCAAGTGATCCGCGATGAACGTGTTTTATGTACCAATCGTATGGGAGTACATCGCTGTCGTGGGTATTAGCTATATAACAATGTGCAGTTACAGTCTCACCCGTTAAAAGCGTTGGGGCTATATCTACGCAGTCGTAACCTACGCCCTCAATACCATCTAAAATAACTTTTTCATCTTCATTAAGCTCATAAATAACGCCGTAAACCAGCGCGCCTTCTTTATCGCTTGGGCAAATACTGCATTTGCCAGAGCCATCTTTAAATAGCATATCAAAAGTTAGCTCGTAACCTTTAAGTACCGCTGTTCCTACACGCTTTACATTAGGTAAGCGTGCTAACAAACGATTAGATGACATATTAGAGCCAAACGAAAAATTATATAACGGCATTTTATCTCCTGTACTTTTTAAATAAGTTAAATAACAACACGTACTGCAAGGGCAATTAAAATAACGCCAATTCCACGGTCAAACCAATAACCGCGTTGTTGGAAAAAACCCCTTACATTATTTCTAGAAAGTATTATTGAAAGCATTGAAAACCACGCCCAAGTAGCCAATGCCATGTACACACCGTAGCCGACCTGTACGCTAGTCGGTGTTGTTGGGCTAATCACGAGTGTAAATAACGACATAAAAAATAACGTGGCTTTTGGGTTTAATGCATTTGTGAAAAAGCCGCGCCTAAAAGCAAGCCAAACGGATTCTTCTTGAACGGTTTTGTTTTCAACATCTTTTGCAGCCTCGCCTTCATTACTTGCTGGAGGTTTTGCAGCTCTGAGTGCTTGTACGCCTAAATAAGCTAAATATGCACCGGCAAGATACTTAAGTGCCATAAATAAGCTAGGCGATTGCGTTAAAATAAGCGCTACACCTAAAACACAATAGGCAACGTGCAGTAAAATAGCAGCGCCAACACCGGCACTTGTCCAGAGTGCATTGCGCCTTCCTTGTTGCACACTTTGCTTAAGTACTACGGCAAAGTCAGGCCCTGGGCTTGCTACTGCAAAAAAATGAGCAATAACAATCAGTAAAAATTCATCTAAGTATTCCACGCAGATCCTTGCTAGTTTGGCGAATAAGCTAATAACAGCGGGTTAGCCGAGTTATTTACCAATGCTTTAATTTCTTTTTGTGCTTTTTTAAACTGACCACGTAAATGCGGCTTTAAGTGTTTTTTAGACACTTTATCGTTTTTAAAGTAACTAATCAGAGCATGCATAAATACCGTATGTGTTTCACTTAGCTTAGCTTCACGGTTAGCGTATGGATTATAACAAGAGCCACAACCGCCTTTAAACTGATACACCGTGTTACTCATCATCACACCAAATCCTAAAAAACAGGCAAGTGCATCGGCAGCTTGTGGTAAATACTCCCTACCGCCTGGCGGTAGCACCCCAACGTGATGAATAAGTATGGTGGCCAGAGTACCCGCATAACTAGCCACTAAATCTTGTGGCTGATTAATCTGATTAGGATTAAAAGAGATACTGACCTTATGGCTTGGCGGCACAATTAAATGACTGCCTTCGCCACGTATTTCATCACTAAATTCAAAGTGCGGAAAAACTTGCGGTTGTAACTGCTGAGGTGCGACTAATTGAATAGGCCATGCATTCATACCCGCGTAATTAGTAACGCGGGTAAAAACATTACTCGCCATTTCCTCAATGCTCGATACCGAATCGGGGAAAAAAGTGGCCGTTGGCAGTATTATTTGAGTGTGCTTTGTAAAAAATTCAGCATCAAAGTTTTCTACAGCCCAAATAAATGTATCAATAAGCCATTGCTGTTCTTGCTGCTCTAATAATGGCTTTGATTTAAATAAAGCTAACATAGTGTGCTCTTTTAGATTTTAGTTTAGGTACCAGATTAGTTTTTCTGTGTAAGTGCCCAATCCCACGCTTGAGTATTGTATAGCGGCACTGTTGATAGTGCATGGTGGTGGCTACCACTGGATTCTTTAGTAGAATACGATAAATACAATAAGGTACGGTTTTCAGCATCGTAAATACGGCGCACTTTTAGTGATTTAAATAATATACTTTTAGATGATTTAAATATCACCTCACCTGATTTACTGCGGTCTATTTTTTGTAGTTGCTGCGCTGTAATAGGCCCTGTTTGACGACACGCTATAGACATATCTGACGGGTCAGAAAAGTCCAAATTAGCCTCTATATGACTAATATGACAAGTAACGCCTTCGAGGATTGGATCTTGCTGCGAATTAACTACAACATCTTTAGTTGTAAATAACCCAAGGCTTACCGACGCAACATCATCAGAGCAAGCACTTAATGTAACAACAGCACCTGCAAGTAAAACTAAACGTTTAAATTTTTGTGGTAATTTCATACTTATCCTTAATTAATATATAAGTAATTTAGCACCTACGTTACTAAGCGAAGGTTCACCTGTATGTTTTTATACTAACATCAAAAATAAATACGACTAAATTAGTTTAAAGTAAAGATTTTAGATAGCTCAGGGTTTAGCGAACCCTGTTGTATTTGATACAATTAACTCTCGCTCATGCAGTAACTCATAATAGGAAACGCCTAAATGCCGCACATTATTATTGAACACTCAGAAGACCTCCCTGTATTACCACAAGTTCTCGTAGAAAAAATTCATACTACCGCTTTCGAAAGTAACTTATTTGAATTAGAAACCATCAAAACACGCGCCATTGCTTATCAGCAATATCAACTTGGCGCAGGAAAATCAGGGTTTATACATATCGCGGTACATATTTTGGCGGGACGCTCAATTGAGCAAAAACAAATGTTAAGCGAACTGCTACTTTCATGCTTAAAAACATACTGCAGAGCATCAGACAGTTTAAGCGTAAATATTTACGATATTGAGCATGAGATATACCGTAAAAATTAGTTAACTCTTGTAGTTTTGAGCAATAGAAGTAAACACTAGTAAGTAAAAAGCCCCAATAGGGGCTTTTTTTGTATTCTGAAATCAGATGCAGCTCATTATTATTTACAAGACAGAGCATGAATAGCGTCCGATCTAACGCTGGAATTTAATAGTGCATTCGCACTCTTTCAAATTTAAGAAAGCTTAGCTTAATCTATGGATTAACTTTATTTAAATTATATTTATTATTAGGGGTAAATAAAGAATAATAAATTACACGATATTAAATTCATGTAGCATTAAATAATTTGAGTAGGTATTTTTTTGGAAAGTTTGTAAAAGTGGTGGCCCCTCCCAGACTCGAACTGGGGACCTAACGATTATGAGTCGTGTGCTCTAACCAACTGAGCTAAGGGGCCAACTTTTATATAACTGCTAGGCAGTTAATTTTTGAAGCGTTCAGTCACAGAGCGACTAAAGCGGGTTGCAGTATAAAAACTTTTTAGGTGCTTGTCACTACCAAACACCTTTATTTTAACAATCAGTAAGCTAACTGCTTAAATAGTAATCTTTTAGGTGGGTATAAGCATAAAATGTAAGATATTTCCCATGATATTTTCTGCATTAAATTATAAAAACCTTCCCCCCACATGTAGTCTTTTATATTTAACGCTCTACTTTTTTAAGTAAAGCTAACATATATGTGTAGGCATACAAGGCTGTAAAAAATATGCTTGGGGCTACTGTAAGTGCCAAATTAGGTGTCTGATTAATTACATTCACCATAATCACTAAGCTCGATTGAACAGTAATCGGAATAATAGGCGCAAAAAGTACACCTGCTATTTTTTTGTTACCTAAATACGAGGCGCTAGAGTTAATTGCATTATTGAAGCTTTGTCGTATTGCTACGTTTTGTGGTGTTTTAGAATGAAACATACAAATAATTGGAGTTACAAACGCAAGCGTTACATAACTAGACTTATACTTGTTGACGACCTTTTCTAAAATAAAAGTAAAAAACAGCGTTACAAATCCACTATACAAACCTTGTACTAATGCAGCTTGAAACGTGACAGATTTAGCAATATCTGCCGAACTATTTGCCCAGTAGGCCCAACTAAAATAAAAAACGAATGACACAACGCCTGACAGTATAAGTCGAATATTCAATTAGCTACCTCAATATGCGTAAAAACTTGGTTTAATGATAACACTAGAAGTGATGGTAATATTGCCACTTAATAATAGAGTAATTAATCGCGTATTGTAGATATATAAACAAACTAATGTTAAAGACTTCCTAAATGGCATCAATACAGAATCAGAACACTGCTGTTAGTTAGAAAGCTTAATTGAAGTAAACGATAGGTGTGGCTGAGGGAATGTTGGGAGTGAGTTACAAGAAATAAATCACTTAGTTTGAGTCAATTAAAAATTAGATTTTGATAAAAAATATTTACTTTAAAAACTGATATTGTGAGCCGATCAGTACTGAAGTTTTTATTTAGTTAAACCTCAGTAGTCGGCTTACACAATATATAATCTGTCATTATTTTTTCGCAATAATGTAGATTGCATGTATTAACCCTGGGAAATAACCTAACAGTGTTAATACAATATTTAACCAAAAATGCATACCTAAGCCAACTTGCAAAAATACACCTAATGGCGGCAATAAAACTGAAAGTATTATACGAATAATATCCATGATTAAACTCCATTTAAATTAAGCATTAAAAAGGCGTAAAGCCCAGTGTTAGTGGGCCTTAACTATACTGTGTTATTCAGCAATAATAGATAGTTTATCAACTACGTCACGAACATCTTCAGCATTTTTAGCAATTTTAACTGCTAGCTGCTTTTCAGCTTCAGACTCTACTGAGCCATTCAGAGTTACTATACCGTTGTCGGTATCAACATCGATGTCTGTACCACCAACTTCTGAATCAAACAGGAAGCGAGTTGTGATTACAGTGGTGATTTTAGCGTCCGTTAAGTCGTTATCATCATCGTCCATCATGTCTTTGCTTCTATCTTTTGTGTCCATGCTTTTAACAACGGTAAGGCTGTTTTCAACATCAGATACGCCATCTAGGCTAAGTACAAGTTCTTCTGCTAGCTCTTTATCAAGCTCGCTATTAACTTTACCTGTAAGTACTACCTTGCCATTTTTTACATCAGTGTTAATGTCAAAGTTGTTTAGATTAGTGTTCATAAGTAGAACTGTTTCTGCCTTACCATCAATCCAAGCATCTTTACTTTCGTTTTCCCAGCTGTTTGCTTGGGCACCCATAGCCGTAGTACCAAGAACTAGAGCTGCGATAATAGATTTGTTAAATGTTTTCATAATCTTTCTCCTTTTGATTAAAGACACTTTAACTAATGCGAGCTTTAGGCCAACTTTATTTATATATACATTTCAATAACTTGATGTAATTTTGGGATAAGGCACTATCTATAGCTGTGTAACTATTTACAGGCTACTCGGTAAAACTTTCTCAAATAGTGAAAATAACTAGATAATTGCATTTTTGGTTAATCTATCGTTAATATAACAAAACATAAAACATCATTTAAAATTAAATCATTGATAATTAAGGTTATTATATTTGGTGCGTGCTTTGCATATAAACATCAAGAGCTGTATTAATAGTAAATATAATAAGGAATGCCCCATGTCTGTAAAAGTCGAAGACCGCCCAATAGAGCAAGTACGCGAACAAGTAATTGATCAATTAATTTATAATTACAGTCATGGGGTTATTTCTGTTGATGCATTTGAGAGACGCTTAGATAACGCGATGGATGCACCTAATAACGAAGCTCTTTTAGCCTTAGTAGAAGATTTAACACTTAATACTGATCAGCAATATAAAGCAGAAAAACAATCGCAATTTACACCACATTATAGTGCACAACAAAACAGTGATGATGATTTTACATTACGCAGCATTTTAGGCTCTAACGAGCGAAGCGGTCAGTGGGTCGTGCCAAAGAATATATATTTGAGTAACTTTATGGGATCGGTGGTGCTAGATTTTACCGATGCCATTTTTGCGCATCAAAATGTAACTATTCACGTTAACTGTATTTTTGGTAGTGATGAGATTTACGTACCAGAGCATGTAAATGTAGTGTCTAAAATGTTTTGTATTTTAAGTAGTCTTGAAAATAAATCTGTGTCGCTTAACAAACGCCAAGGTCCTACTATTCATATTGAAGGAAAGGCAGTTATGGGATCGGTTGAAGTAAAAATAAAGCGCACAATTAAAGAAAAATTTATGAGCTTTGCAAATGAGCTAAAAACCCAGTTTGGCACCGGTAATAATAACCGCTCACTATAATTGAGTAGCAGCACTTTAGCGTGCTGCTTAGTATTTTATTATAAATCGTTATTTCGCTCGCTTGGTACATCACTTAAATACTCTACAAATTCCACCTCAAACCCGGCGGGATCAATAAAGTAGACATTCTTTCTGAAAGGATTCTCGCTACCTTGCTTGCTTACTGTAAAACCCACTTTATTTAAGCGCATTACTACTGCGCTTAAATTATTAGTTACATAAGCAAAGTGTGCAAAACCAATTTGATGGCCCGATAAGTTTCTGTTTTCACCCTCACCATGATCGCTTATCGCAATGTAATGCGTGTCATCTCCAAAGTGTACCCAGCGTCTTGGTTTTCCATGCCAATCGCCTCTGCCCTCACTTCTAATCGACCAATGTGGAAATACAGCGCGATAAAATTTAAGCATACTATCTATATCACTCGCGACTAAGTTTACGTGCTCTAAATACATAATGTTGTCCTATCAATTAAGTTAGGGGCACGATAAAACCTCAAGCTAACTTTAGGTAAAGCGTTATTTAAAATTAATTCAATTTAATTAACACACAAAGGAACATAATGACTTATTAATTGCTCATTATTATTTTTTAAAAATATAGACATTTTTCAATCTTGTATAAAAAACAAACATAAGTATTTGGGGTTTATTGTTTACTTTATGTCAAAAGTCGCTAAAATACGCCGGCTGAAATATATAAACGTTCTTTTACAACCCAAAGGTAATACCATGCATCCAATGTTAAACATTGCGGTTCGCGCTGCGCGCAACGCAGGCAAAATTTTACTTCGCGCAAGTGAAGATTTATCAAAAGTTGAAGTGCAACAAAAAGGCGCTAACGACTTAGTAACTAACATTGATAAAGAAGCCGAAGCCGTAATTCGTGACACTATTTTACAGTCTTACCCTACTCACTCTATTGTTGGTGAAGAATTAGGTGAGCATAAAGGCAAGGATGATGATTACCAATGGATTGTAGATCCTATCGATGGAACAACTAACTTCATCAAAGGTATCCCTCATTACGCGGTTTCTATCGCACTTAAAGTTAAAGGTCGTTTAGACCAAGCTGTTATTTATGATCCAATTCGTGGTGAGCTTTTCACTGCATCTCGCGGTCAAGGCACTCAGTTAAACAGCAAACGTCTACGTGTTAGCAAAACTACGGTTCTTGCAGGCACTGTACTTGCTACTGGTTTCCCTTTCAAAAACAAAAACCACATGGATGCATACACTGAAGCGTTTAAAGCATTATTTGTACACACTGCAGACATTCGCCGCGCAGGTTGTTCTGCTTTAGATATGGCATACGTTGCAGCTGGCCGTGTTGATGGATTTTTTGAAATTGGTTTAAAACCTTGGAACTCTGCTGCAGGCGAACTTATGGTTAAAGAAGCGGGCGGTATGGTTGTAGATTTCGCTGGTGGTAATAACTATAACCACAGCGGCAATATTATCTGTGGTTCACCAAAATTGACTCAAGCAATTATTCGTGAAATTCGTCCAGTACTAACTGAGTCGTTACTTCGCTAATTTGATGCTATTAATAGCATGCTAAAAAGGAGCTCAGGCTCCTTTTTTTGTGCCTAAAAATAAGGGTTATCGAGCTTAATCTCTATCGTTTTGCCTTTTGTATAAGGTAGTGTATTTAAATCCTTTGCGAAGTATTCATTAAATAATGCGTCAAATTCACCGCTTTCCTGCATCATTATTAATCCCTCTTCAACAGCCTTTGCTAATTCAGGTTTACTCTTAGTCACAAAGTAATAAATACCGGTTGGATAACTTATGTATAAATTAGGCACGATTACTAAATTACTTTGTTTGTTTTCAATAAGTTCAGAGTTAACCTCAATAAACGAGCGAGGAAAGTAATCTATTCGACCACGGCTCGTTAAAGTGAACATGGCTTGGTAGTTAGTAAGCGGCCTTACATGTAATCCGTTATAGGACATTATTCTTGTATCTGGCCAGTTGTGCCCTTGTACAGCCGAAAACGTAGCTAGCTGCTCAATATTTTTTACCTTTTTAAAGCGCGCCAAGTTTTGCTTATTAGTTAATAAAGCTCGCTTACCTATATAGCCTTTAAATAGTGGTATTTTTATCGCCAAAGCAAGCGCCTCTCGCTCTGGACTACTCATACTCCAATACATGTCTAATTCGTTATCATCTAGGTTTATTAGCTTACGCTTTTGCAGTTCTGATATGGGGGTCATTCGGATAACACCGGGGTAGTTAACACTTTCAAGTGCACGTACTAATAACTCATTGAGGTACTCTTCTCGTGCGTTTTGGGTATCTTGCTTTTGAGCAACATTAATTATTTGCTCTTGCGCCATGAGTGAAAAACTTACAAACAAACTAAATACACTGATAGAAACTTTTATTGGTAACATAATAATTACCTGCTTTGTTTAAATTACCTATTATTGGCTGCAAGGCTAAACACTTCTAAAGCATCCCTTGAGCACATGAATAAATAGATAACTAGAGCGATAACACTTGGCTTATTTTAGCCTCAGTGGCCGGTGCCTTAACCTGTGGCGATTTATATATTATTGCAAAAAGGTCCTACCGATTCACACTACAAAGTTAGCACTGTTTCGTAAACTTGCACTGTTACATCCGCTAATGAAAATTTAGACGCCTGAGAAATTCGTAAATTGCAGGTATAAAAAAACCGCTCATAGGAGCGGTTTTTATTTAATGAGACTCTACTACGGCATTGCGTCTAGGTCTGCACCTTCTTTTTCAATTACTTCTGGTATTAAGTCTTCTTTGCTTACGCCCATTGCTATAGCAACAGAGCTCGCAACATAAATCGAAGAATAAGTACCAATAAACACACCAAACAGCAATGCAGTTGCAAAGCCATGAATGGTTTGTCCGCCCCATGCAAACAAAGCAATCAATACTAAAATAGTGGTGATTGAAGTTACAAGTGTACGGTTAAGTGTTTGCGTAAGTGAAATATCAATAATTTCTACAGTATCGTCAATGCGCACTTTACGGAAGTTTTCACGAATACGGTCAGATACAACAATCGTATCGTTAAGTGAATAACCTATTACCGCAAGAATTGCCGCTAATATAGTTAAATCAAACTCTAAACCTAATATCGAAAATAAACCCACAGTAATAATAACATCGTGTAGTAGTGCACCTACCGCACCCACAGCAAAGCGCCATTCAAAACGAAATGCAACGTAGATTAAGATACAAATAAGTGCAGTTAACATGGCAAGGCCACCCTGCTCTTTTAAGTCTTCACCTACACTTGGGCCCACAAACTCAATACGGCGCATTACTACGCTGTCATCAGCTTTTTTAAGCGCATCGATTACTTGGTTACCAATTACTTCAGCTTTAACATCACTACCGCGCGGTGCTAAACGAACTAAAATCTCTTGGCTTGAACCAAATAGTTGTACTGATGCATCAGCAAAACCATTATCAGCTAGCGCAGCACGTACTTTTTTAAGGTCTGCTGGCTGTGAAAAACCAACTTCTACCGCAGTACCGCCGGTAAAATCTAAACCAAAATTTAGACCTTTAACAAAAACTGATGCAAACGACGCTAAAATTAATAACGTCGAAAAACCCATAGCCACTTTACGAAGAGACATGAAACGAAGGGTTCTACTACCCAAACTTAAAATTTGCATGTCAGCTCCTTAAATCGAAAGTTTATCAATACGTTTACCACCAACAAATAAGTTGATTACCGCACGGGTACCAACGATGGCTGTAAACATTGAAGTTAAAATACCAATCGCAAGTGTTACTGCAAAGCCCGCTATTGGGCCGGTACCTACTGCAAACAGTATAATGGCAGCAATTAGCGTGGTGATGTTGGCATCGAATATAGTGCTAAATGCGCTATCGTAGCCAAAATGAATTGCTTGTTGAGGGCTTCGGCCATCGGCTAGCTCTTCACGGATACGTTCAAAAATAAGTACGTTAGCATCAACCGCCATACCTACCGTTAATACAATACCGGCAATACCAGGTAGCGTAAGTGTAGCGCCTGGAATTAAAGACATAACACCAACAATCAGTACTAAGTTAGCCGCAAGAGCAAGGTTTGCAACCATACCAAAGCCTTTGTAGTACACAAGCATAAACACAAGTACAAACGCAAAACCAAGTGCAACCGCAGTCATACCCGCTTCAATATTTTCTTGACCTAAACTTGGACCTACAGTGCGCTCTTCAACAATTTGAATTGGTGCTACAAGCGCACCTGCACGAAGTAGCAAACTTAAGTTATGTGCTTCAGCTGGGTTATCGATACCTGTAATACGGAACGAGCGATCAAGACGTGCTTGAATTGTTGCTACGTTAATAACTTCTTCAACTTTAATAGGCGGAAGCGCTTTACCGTCTGCATCTTTTTTACCTGATGGCTTATATTCAATAAATACCGTTGCCATACGCTTACCAATAGCACGTTTGGTAAAGGCATTCATTTTTGCCCCACCTTTGCTATCGAGCGTAATACTCACTTGCGGGCGTTGGTATTCATCAGCGCCAGATTGCGCGCCAGTAATATGACTGCCTTCTAGAATAATACGCTTTTTAAGTACAACAGGGTAACCGTCGCGGCTCATGATCATTTCAGTACCCGCTGGGATACGACCTTGAGCAGCAGCGCTGATATCAGCGTTTTCGTCTACTTCGCGAAATTCAAGTGTTGCTGTTGCGCCTAAAATTTCTTTAGCGCGTGCTGTGTCTTGAATACCTGGTAGTTGAACAATAATACGCTCAGCGCCTTGGCGTTGTACGTTAGGTTCTGCAACACCAATTTGGTTGATACGGTTACGAATAATCGTTTCATTTTGCTTGATAGCGTAGTCACGAATTTCTTTGAGTTTTTGCTCACTCATTGTCGCAAAAAATGCTTTATCGTTACTGCTGTCATCAATGTAGACATTTAGCGGGTAGCGAGTTTCTAAGAAGCTCTCTGCTGCGTCTTTATCTGCTTCGGTACGCATTTCTACACGCATACGATCGGAGCCTGCTACGCGGCGAACACTACGGTAACGTAGTTTTTCTTCGCGCAGGTCGCTACGAAAATCTTGTTCCATTTGCTCAAGCTGGTTATCAACCGCTGTTGCCATGTCGATTTCCATGGTGAAATGTACGCCACCACTTAAATCAAGACCTAGCTTCATAGGGTTACCACCAACCGCTTTTAACCAAGCTGGTTGAGCAGGTGCCATATTAATAGCAGAAATGTAATCGTCGCTCAGCGAATCACGCAGTAAGTCATGCGCTTTAAGCTGTTCTTCAACATTTTTTAAACGAACTAAAATTTGCCCATCTTCAAGTATTGTCGATTTAGCGGTTACATTATTTTTTTCAAGGATTGCGTTTACTTTGTCTACAACACTGAGATCGACATCAGCGCCTTTAGCACCTGAAACTTGTATAGCCGGATCACGACCATACAAGTTTGGAGAGGCATATAAAAGGCCAATGGCTACCACAGCTAAAACAAGTAAATACTTCCAAACTGGAAACTTGTTTAACACGGGGTCGTCCTTATTATTTTTATAGCGACTTCATTGTGCCTTTTGGCAATACTGCAGATACTGCAGATTTTTGTACTGTTACTTCTGCCTGCTCGTTTAAAGAGATAACGATGAAATCTTTCTCTTCAGAAATCTTCACAATTTTACCCACTAAACCGCCTTGGGTAAGTACTTCATCGCCTTTAGCCATCATACTCATTAAGCTTTTGTGCTCTTTAACGCGCTTAGCTTGCGGGCGGTAGATTAAAAAGTAAAAAACCAAACCGAAAATAGCTAACATTATTAGCATTTCCCAACCACCGCTTGCCGCAGGTTGACCAGCTGCTGCGTGTGCATTTGAAATAAATAAACTCATGATACTTCCTCTTTAATTTTAAAGTTTAATTTTTTATATCTACTAGCTCTGGCACGTCTTGGCCTCGGCGAGCATAAAAATCTTGTACAAATTCTTCTAATTTACCTTCGCTAATTGCATTACGTAAACCTTCCATAACACGTTGATAGTAACGTAAATTATGAATTGTGTTTAGTCGCGCACCTAAAATTTCGTTACATTTATCAAGGTGATGCAAATAAGCTCGTGAATAGTTTCCACACGTATGGCAATCACACTCAGGATCAAGTGGCCCTGTGTCTGTTTTATGTACTGCGTTACGTATTTTAACTACACCTGTGGTAATGAATAAATGGCCGTTACGCGCATTACGTGTTGGCATAACACAGTCAAACATATCAATACCACGGCGAACAGACTCAACTAAATCCTCTGGCTTGCCTACACCCATAAGGTAGCGTGGTTTGTCTTCTGGCATTTTAAACGCACAATGATCAAGAATATTCATCATTTCGTTTTTAGGCTCGCCTACTGATAGACCACCTAATGCATAGCCATCAAAGCCAATTTCTTCTAAGCCTGCTTGCGATTGTGCACGTAATTCTGGGTACATACCACCTTGAATAATACCAAACAAAGCAGATGGATTGTCGCCATGCCCTTCTTTTGAACGCTTAGCCCAACGAAGAGATAACTCCATAGAATCTTTAGCTTCTTTTTCAGTTGCTGGGTATGGCGTACACTCGTCAAAAATCATAACGATGTCTGAGCCTAAGTCGCGCTGTACTTCCATCGACTTTTCAGGCGACATCATAATTTCATCACCATTTACTGGAGATTGAAATAACACGCCTTCTTCAGTGATTTTACGCATTGCGCCTAAGCTAAATACTTGGAAACCGCCTGAGTCAGTTAAAATTGGGAAATCCCAATTCATAAAGTCGTGTAAATCACCATGTTGCTTAATGATTTCAGTACCTGGGCGAAGCATTAAATGAAAGGTATTACCTAAACATATTTGCGCACCAGTGGCTTTTACTTCATCTGGCGTCATACCTTTTACAGTACCGTAAGTACCAACAGGCATAAATGCAGGTGTTTCTATTACACCACGGTCAAAAATTAAGCGGCCGCGGCGCGCTTTTCCGTCAGTACAATCTAATTCAAATTTCATATCATCCTCAATGTCGGAAAAACAGTCCAACAAGCTATAATTTAACCGCTCGATTCTACCCTTTTTGCCTCATTAATACTATTAGCTGCGATAAATTCAATCTTGCTTATTACGCTAAACAAAAACCCCAGCAACGAAGCTGGGGTTTTTAATGTTTTTTACTGAGTATTAAATAACAAGCTGTTACTTGCGTGTTAAAAACATCGCATCACCGTAACTAAAAAAGCGGTATTTTTGTTCAATTGCGGTATTGTATGCGCCCATAATATTGTCTTGTCCGCTAAAAGCACTTACTAACATAATGAGTGTTGACTCAGGTAAGTGAAAATTAGTGACCATGGCATCAACAACATTAAATTGGTAACCCGGAAAAATAAATATATCGGTATCACCAAAATACGTATCTAACTTGCCGCCGTGAACTTTAGCTGCCGACTCTAATGAGCGTACTGAAGTTGTGCCAACCGCAATTACACGCCCGCCACTTGCTTTGGTTTGTGCAACGGCAGCAACTACATCATCGGGCACTTCTATGTACTCGGAATGCATTACATGCTCATCAACACTATCCACTCGTACTGGCTGAAAAGTACCGGCGCCAACGTGCAAAGTAACAAAAGCCATGTTTACACCTTTATCTTTTAGTGCCGTCATTAACTTATCGTCAAAATGTAAGCCCGCTGTTGGCGCAGCAACTGCACCTGGCTTTTCTCCATAAACAGTTTGGTAACGCTCGCGATCAGCTTCGGTATCAGGTCGGTCAATATAAGGAGGCAGTGGCATATGACCAATATCATTAAGTATATCTAGCACGTTTTGGCTATGATCAAACTCAAGCTCAAATAATGTATCGTGGCGTGCAACCATTATTGCTTTAGCTTTGCCTTCAAGAATAACTTCGTTACCAACCTTAAGCGACTTGCTCGCGCGTACGTGCGCAAGTACGCGATGTTCATCTAGCACTCGCTCTACAAGCACTTCAACTTTGCCGCCAGAGGCTTTTTGACCAAACATACGTGCTGGAATAACGCGTGTATTGTTAAAGACTAACAAATCGCCTTCGTTTACTAAATCAAGTATGTCGCTAAACACTTTATGTTCTAGAGTTCCGCTTGGGCCATCTAAAGTAAGTAAACGGCTGCTAGTTCTGTCCGCTTTAGGAAAACGAGCTATTAATTCATCAGGTAAGTCAAAGCTAAAGTCAGCCACGCGCATAATTAGTAATCCACATCATTTAAAATCGCGCCAAGTGTATATGTATCGGATATTAAGCTCAAGAAATCAGCCAAACTTATAATATCTTGTTTGCGTGTTTATCATTAAATTTTCTTGTTCTTATGGTTAAATGTCACTATTCTTGTTCGGCTGAATTATTATAAGTTACATTAGGGGTGTTCAACACGTGCCAAACCAGCTTAAATTGCTAATATTAAACGCAAGTAGTGCTGAACGCCGCGCGATTAAAGGCACTTTAGATAGCTTAAATGTATTTACCTTTATTGATGCGCAAGATAGCCAACAAGCTTTAAAGCTTTTAAAACAACACCCTGTTGATATTATAATAACGGGCATTAATGTTGGGAAAATTGACGGCTGGCGCTTTTCGAGGATGATCCGCTCAGGATTATTAAAAACACCGAAAAACACCCCAATTTTACTTATTCCGCCAATTTACTGTGAGCGTATTGCAGAAACAACAGCCCGAAGCTACGGGATAGATGCTGTACTGCCGTTTGAACATAAAGACATGCTCCCTCAAGTACTTGCGAATGTTTTATCTACTCACTTAGAAAAAAGTAGCCGGCTAAACTTATTATTATTAGAGCCACTTCAAAATACGGCCGACAAAATAAGTGAACAGTTAAAGTTAAACTTTGCTATTACTCACGTTACCTCAGCCAAAGCAGCACTAAACGCTTACAACCAACAGCAGTTTTCAATTGTGCTACTCGATGCCACTACATCAAGTGCAGAGAGCTCGAGTGTACTCGTTGAAGAAATCCTACAGCACAATTCTAAACAAGCTATTGTTACAATTATAGAAAGTGATGATGCTGATTACGCTGAGCAGCTTTTGCTGTCTGGTGTTACCGATTTTATTAGAGCCCCATACGACCCTTCATTTTTAAATAAAGTGTGTGACCATGCCGCACGACGTGAAGATTTTATGGTGAGTTATGCTGAGTTTGCTTACAAAGTAGAGCAGCTAAGCGTGAGCGAAGTGCGTTACAAAGAGTTATTTTCGGCTCATCAGCGTATTTTATTGCATTTGAATACGGTTGTTTTAGAGCTTGATCAGCAAGGACATATTCGTTTTATTAACCCTGCATGGGAGACATTAAGCGGTTTTGGTGTTAAATCATCACTACAAACCCCATTAAGCGCTTATTGTAATAACGAAGATAAAGGAAGACTAAATTATACTATTAATGACATTTTACATGGTGGCGAGCAACAGCAACAAATAGAAGTAAAGCTCACCCATAAAAATGGCAATTTAATCTGGGTCGAATGCAGATTACAGCTAATCAAAAATAGTCGTAATAACGCGACCATAACCGCCACTATCGACAACATACACGAACGTAAACAAGCAGAAATTCAACTACGTCATTTAGCACACCATGACCCATTAACTGGTTTACATAACCGTTATTACTTTGATCAACAGCTTAATAAAATATGCCAAGATAAATACACGTATGATGGCATAGAGCATGCTGTTATTTATATTGACCTCGATCACTTTAAAATAATAAACGACAGCAAAGGTCACCACCAAGGTGACATAGTATTAAAAGAAGTGGCGCAATTATTTAAAACAAATATTGGCGAAGACCATTTGGTGTGCCGAATAGGCGGCGATGAGTTTGCAGTCATACTTACCGATATGAATTTACTGGATGCACACCTTATTGCAGAAGGTGTGTGTAGTGCGATAGAAAAACATGCTTTTAAATCAGAAGATCAGATATACACTATTAGCTGCTCTATTGGTTTAACTCAAATCACGACACAAAATAACGACCCTAATGAGTGTTTAAAACAAGCCGATATTGCTTTGTATATTGCCAAAAATTTAGGGCGTAACTTAGTACATTGCTACTCAAAAGAGGACGCTCAAAACAATACGCTTCAAACTGGGCTTGAATGGGGTCACGAAATTCGACAAGCACTGCAGCAAGATAATATTGAACTGCATTACCAACCTATTTGGGATTTTAAAGAGTGTAAAGTTGCTTATTTTGAAGCGCTCTTACGCTTAAAACTCAAAGGTAAACTTGTGTACCCAAATCAATTTATTCCCTCTTTAGAGATGCTTAACGACACATTTTTGATGGATCAATGCGTTATACGTAATGCCGTTGCTTGTGTGTCTAAGCACCCAGAGTTAAACCAAGTTGCTATTAATTTGTCAGCACAATCATTCTTAGATGAACGCTTATTGCCATTAATTGAATCAAATCTTGAAAAGTATAACGTGCCCCCTTCGCGGATAATTTTTGAAATAACTGAATCAGCAAGTATTAACAACTTAAAAGCGACTCGTAAAATGATTGAGAAGCTTAATAGCTTAGGCTGTCATTTTTCTATTGACGATTTTGGAACTGGCTTTAGTACATTTAACTATTTAAAGCAGCTTCCAGCACAACATGTAAAAATTGATGGCTCATTTGTAAGCGACATGCTTAATGACCCTATAGACTTAGCGTTAGTAAAAGCAATAAATGATATTAGTCGGTCTCTCGATAAGCGCTCTGTAGCTGAGTACGTTGAAAACGAAGAGATATTTTTTGCACTAAAAGAGATAGGTGTTGATTATGGACAAGGCTACTTTATTGCACGCCCAGTACCTGTTGAAAAAGTAAAAGATGAGCTTGAAAAAATTTCAAAAAATAAAACGTTTTACCAACAACAAGCTAGCCCAAAATAAACAAAATTAAACAATTTGTTACTACCAATATTACCTTTCTTGCCTATACTTTCAGTATCAAATGAAAAATGTCGTGCATTTTAATGTATTTCACTTTAAAAACATGACATTACCTTTTGGCGACGTAGTACTGATATTTATAGTGGGTTTCAAAGCTATTTAAGCTTTTAAGGAGAAAGGTATGACACAGCTAGTTATGTTATTACTGATTATACATTTTGCAATCGCGTATCAGTGTTATCGTTACGCAAATATTAAAGGCTACCCAGTTAAGGTTTTTACTGTATTAGGTTGCGTGCCTTACTTTAACTTGGTGGTATGGATTTATTTACTATTTTTACCCGAACTTGAGCCTTTTGAAAGCCATTTTAAAAATCAAAAGCAGCCTTTATAGGCTGCTTTCATTCATTTACTATTCTTATTTAGAAAAATCTAAACTACATTGGCGCTTTAAAAATATCTCAAGCTGTTGACTAAATAACTTAAAGTCGCGGATCCGCCCCGTAGTTTTCCGCCACAATATGCCAATATCTCTATATGCATCGCTTTGTGATGTTGTTGCCACCATATTTTTATTATCTAAAATTCCGGCGTTAATCGCCATTTGTGGTAAAAAAGTCACCCCGAGCTGATGCTCAACCATACTCAATAATGTATGCAAGCTTGCTGCTTCAAATGGGTTAATACAACTAGCACGGTTTAAATGACATGCACTAAGCGCATGGCCTGTCATACAGTGCTCACGCTCGAGTAAGAATACGCTAGCCTCTGGTAATAGATTAAAGTCGACTACGCCCTTTGCAGCGCTGTAGTCCTTATGGTGCACTAAACTAAACTGATCTTTTGCCAATACTTGTGTATGAAATTTATCGGTTTCGTATGGCAGTGCAAGTAGCGCTAAATCAATATGCCCATGCTCAAGTTTATCCAGTAGCTTATCACTCGTATCTTCTATTAATACCAGCTCTAAATCACAAAAGGTTTCTTTACAAAAGTGATACAGAGGAGCCGCTATAAAGCTAGCAATTGTAGGTATAACACCCACCGTTAATTTACCACTCAGTGGTGTTAAAAAGCTTTTAGTGAGCTCTTTTAAACTAATTGTATCGTTAATTATTTTACGAGAGCGCTCAACAACCTCTTCACCAATACTGGTAAACATAAGGCTGCGATTTTCGCGTTCAATAAGCTGGCAACCCAACGTTTCTTCAAGATTTTGAATAGCACTGCTTAAAGTAGATTGCCCAATAAAACAGGCACTGGCAGCTCTGCCAAAGTGCTGATGTTGATGAACAGCTAATAAATACTGTAGCTGTTTGATACTTGGAAGATTGGTCATTTTTTCTTTCCACAAATAAAAAGACCCCAACACCTAGGGCATTGAGATCTTTTCAAGCTAAAAGTCTTTGAGTACTTTTTTGTTAAACCCCAAATGCGGTTCTTAGTACGTAGAAAATAACAATAGCAAGGGCAGCGCCAACTGGCAATGTAATTACCCAAGAAACTACAATGTTTCTGATAACACCCATGTTAAGTGCACCAATTCCACGTGCCATACCTACACCTAATACCGCACCTACTAAGGTTTGAGTAGTAGAGATTGGCATACCAGTACCTGATGCAATTACAACGGTAGAAGCAGCGGCTAGTTCAGCAGCAAAACCACGGCTAGGCGTTAAATGTGTAATGCCTTCACCAATCGTTTTAATTACTTTTTTGCCCAAAATAGCAAGACCCGCAACAATACCAAAACCACCTAGAGGTAGAATCCACCAAGCAATAGCCGCTTTTTTAGCAATTTCACCATTGTTTTCAACAATATTTACAACAGCAGCTAGTGGACCGATTGCATTAGCAACATCGTTAGAACCATGTGCAAAGGCCATACAACATGCTGTTAATACCATAAGAACAGCAAACACTTTTTCAACATTGTTGAATTGCATTTGTTTATCTGCTTTTGGATCGATATTTAAACGAGAAATAGCAATTTTACCAATTATAGCAACGACAACTGCTACAGCTATTGCTAAGGCGTACCCTTCGGCTGCACCTAAATCAACACCAACATGCTTTAAGCCTTTTTTAATTGTAACCAAGGCCATTATAAAACCTGCTAAACCCATATAAAGTGGTACATAGCGTTTAGCATTTTTTAGTGGTGCATCTGTATTAAAAATAAGTTTTTGTGCACTCATAAATATTAAGTATGCAATAAAGCCTGATATGGCGGGCGTTATAATCCAACTACCAACAATACCACCTACTTTATCCCATTGAATCGCCTCAGTACCAACAGCAACTAACGCAAAACCAATGATTGCACCAATGATTGAGTGAGTCGTTGATACTGGCCAACCCAAGAACGAGGCCATTAATAACCAAGCACCCGCTGCAAATAAAGATGAAATCATACCCAGAACCATAAGTTCAGGAATGTCTGCAAATGGTGCGGCATCGATAATTCCTTTACGAATTGTTGATGTAACCTCACCACCTGCTAAGTAAGCGCCTGCAAATTCAAAAATCATCGCTATAAAAATAGCTTGTTTGATTGTTAGCGCTTTTGAACCTACAGATGTGCCCATGGCGTTCGCTACGTCGTTCGCGCCAATACCATAAGCCATAAAAAAGCCGACTGCTGCGGCAATTAAAATTAATACCGTGCCGTAAGATGCAATGATATCCATTGTAAAACCTTAATCTTTCGTGTTTGAACTGATTTTAAATTAACGAGCTAACATCAGCTCAAGACGTGATCCTACGCGCTCTGCAATATCTGCAAGCTCGCCAACCCATTCAATGATTTTGTACAAAAACATAACATCAATTGGATTTAACTCACCCTCTACATCACGTAGCTGGCGGCGTACTTTTATCTGCATTTCGTCCGTGTCTTGTTCTATGGCATCCAATTCAACTAACATTTTTTCTACTAAGGTGACTTCTCGACCTTTAAAACCCGTTTCTAGCAATTCTTCTAATTCGTTAATTGCTTTAGATGCTTGTTTAGTCGCATCTACACAACGGGTTAAGTAAGCTAAGAAATCAGCTTGCATAACTTTTGGAATGGTCATTTCACGACCAATCACTCGCCCTGCAATATCTTTTGCTTTATTGGCAATTTTATCTTGTTGAGTTACTAGTTCGAGAAGATCTGTACGCTCTACCGGCATGAATAAACCACGCGGTAATTGTAAACGTATATCTCTTTTCATATCATCAGCTTCACGTTCTAAATTGCGAATAGTGATGCGAAGCTCTTCTGCTTGTACCCACTCTTCTTTAAATACGTGATTAAAAAAAGGTATCAAAGCTTTACTTGCTTGATGAACCTTCTTGATGTGTTCTTCCATTGGTTTGATAGGAGATTTTGCAAATACTCCTAAAAACGCGTTTGTAGGCATAACTGACCCTTTAATCAAATTGATATGCTTTGCAGCATGAATTTTACAGTATTAACCAAGATTGTGAACGCTTTTTATTACTTCACTAAAGCTTGCAATACACAAAGCGGCACTAAGCCGCTTTAATAGAAAAGCATGATGGGTAAAAAATCATAGTGATTTTTCTATATCTTCTTGAGATGTATGGCGAATATCTTTGCCATTAACAAAATAAATAATGTATTCAGCAATGTTCTGACAGCGATCACCAATACGCTCTAATGAGCGAACAGACCAGACTAAGTCCATGATTTTAGGTATTGAGCGTGGATCTTCCATCATGTAAGTCATTATTTGACGTGTGATGGCTTCATATTCGCGGTCAACTTTTGCATCTTCTTTATGTACTTGAAATGCACGTTGCACATCCATACGCGCAAATGCATCTAGTACGTCGTGTAGCATTTTTAAAACCTGGCGGCCCATGTTTTCAATATTTACTAATAAATCTTGCTGATCTTTGGTAAATGAGTCTAGTGCAACTTTAGCAATTCGCTCAGCTTCATCGCCAATACGTTCTAAATCAGCAATTGTTTTAGCAATTGCAATCACTAAACGCAGGTCACTTGCTGCAGGCTGACGACGAGCAATAATACGCGTACATTCTTCATCAATGCTTACTTCCATTGCATTCACTTTATAATCGTTCTGACGTACCTTTTGAGCAAGCTCTGCATCGTTACGACTCACCGCATCAAGCGCACTGTTTAACTGCTGCTCAACTAAGCCACCCATACTTAATACATGATTACGTACATTTTCTAGTTCTTGGTTAAAACGCCCAGAAATATGTTTATTAATATTATGTTCCATAGTTACCTTCTCTCTTAATCTTGCACAACACGCTACAACGGGCTAATTAACCGTAACGACCGGTAATATAATCTTCGGTCTTTTTCTTCGTTGGTGTAGTAAATAAGGTATTTGTGTCTGAGTACTCAATCAATTCGCCCATATACATAAAGGCTGTTTGATCAGATACACGTGCTGCTTGTTGCATGTTATGTGTAACAATAACAACGGTAAATTGGTTTTTTAAATCGTTTATTAGCTCTTCGATTACCAAAGTAGAAATAGGGTCAAGTGCTGATGTAGGTTCATCTAATAAAAGAACTTCTGGCTCAATTGCAATTGAGCGAGCAATCACTAAACGCTGTTGCTGACCACCCGATAAGCCAAACGCGCTATCGTGTAATCTATCTTTTACTTCATCCCATAAAGCAGCACCACGAAGTGATTGCTCTACCACTTCGTCTAACTTACGCTTCTCTTTAATGCCTTGTAAGCGTAGGCCATAAACCACATTTTCATAAATTGATTTAGGAAATGGGTTAGGACGCTGAAACACCATACCTACATTACGACGAAGTGCTGCTACATCTACGCTCTTATCGTAAATATTTTGACCGTGAAGTAATATTTCACCTTCAATACGACAAATATCAACCAAATCATTCATGCGGTTAATACAACGTAATAGAGTTGATTTACCACAGCCCGATGGTCCTATAAACGCAGTTACTTGGCCTTTTGGAATGTTCATATTTACTTTATTAAGCGCTTGCTTATCACCGTAGTAAAGATCGAGATCTTTAATCTCTAGCGCTTTTTGGTCATCCGTTAAATTTTCTAGGTCTAACTTCTGGCCTATATTAGCTTGGTTTACTTTTGGAGCGACTGTAATCATTTTTGTTACCTATAAAATCTTTACTAATTAGTGTTCAAGCGATCTGTACTTTTCACGTAAATGGTTACGTATACCAATGGCCGTTATGTTTAGGGTAATAATCACCGACACCAATAAAAAGGCCGTTGCGTATACCAGCGGGCGTGCCGCTTCAACATTAGGGCTTTGGAAGCCAACATCGTATATATGAAAGCCTAAGTGCATGAACTTTCTATCTAAGTGAAAATACGGGAAGTTGCCATCAAGTGGTAATGTAGGGGCCATTTTTACAACGCCTACTAGCATTAACGGTGCAACTTCACCTGCAGCACGTGCAACTGCCAGTATTAAACCTGTCATAATTGCAGGGCTTGCCATTGGAATAATTATGCGCCATAACGTTTCAACTTTTGTTGCGCCAAGCGCTAGTGAACCATCACGTACGGTACTTGGAATACGAGATAAACCTTCTTCAGTCGATACAATAACAACTGGCAGCGTTAGTATGGCGAGCGTTAATGCAGACCACATTACACCTGGCGTACCAAATACTGGCGTTGGCGACGATTCTGGATAAAATAATTGGTCTAAGCTACCACCTAACATGTATACAAAAAAGCCGAGGCCAAATACACCGTATACAATTGAAGGAACACCGGCCAAGTTAATCACTGCGATACGAATCATTTTAGTGATTGCATTTTTTGCGGCGTACTCGTGTAAGTAAATTGCAGCAACAACGCCAAACGGCGTCACAATTACAGCCATCAGCATAACCATAAATACAGTACCAAATATAGCAGGGAAAACACCGCCTTCTGTATTTGCTTCACGTGGATCATCGGATACAAACTTACCTAGTTGCACAAAGTAGTGGCCTAGCTTTGCAAAAAAGCCCATATCGTTTGGAAACCAAACATCAAGTACTTGATACATAGGAATTGTAACAACTTCACCGCGCATATCTTTTACAGTTACGTGGTCACGTTTAGCTTGTTTGCGTAGTGCAAATAAATCTTTTTCAAGTACACCATACTCTGCACGTAATTCAGCACGTGCTTGAGCAAGCTCAGCAACACGTTCATCAGTGAGAGCGTTATCAAGTAAGTAGCCTTTTTCTTTTAAACGTAAGCGTTCAAGTGCGTAGTTAATATGCCCAATGTCGCCATTTTGCAAATCAAGTGCTTCGTCATTTAAATCAACTGCACGCTCAACAAGCTCATGTAGCGCTTCTATTTTATCGCCATTAACCGGTTGACCGTCTTTAATAACGTTTTGCACATAACCATAAAAGTTACCGTTTTTACTACGCTCAAATACTGCAAGCGCAGCTGGTGCTGTTTTATTTGTTATGTCGGTTTCTAATATCCAACGAAAATCTAAATCTACATATTCGCGGTTACCTGTTTTAATAAGTAAGCGCTCTATTTCTTCTTTTTCAAACCCGCTAACATCAATACCTGTCGCGGCTAAACGCGTTTTTGGTACTAATTCACGGTCGTAAACTTCGCCAATAACGGTTTGCTTTGCAATCGACCCTTCAAGTTCAAACTGTACAACTTCTGAAGGCCAGAAAAAGCTTAACCCTTTCCAGGCTATCATTGCTAATAAGCCTAAAACTGAAATCAAACTGATGCTCACTGCACCACCGGTCATCCAAATCCAAGGAGAACCAGACTTAAACCACTGCTTTACCATGTCATGTCTCTCCGCTTACATTGAGCTGTATTTTTCACGCAGTTGCTGGCGAACAAACTCAGCGACTGTGTTAAAAATGAATGTGAATATGAATAATACAAAGGCCGCTAAGAACAATATTCTATAGTGCGAACTACCTACTTCTGACTCTGGCATTTCAACTGCAATATTTGCTGCAAGCGTACGCATACCTTGGAAAATGCTCCAATCCATAATCGGTGTATTACCGGTTGCCATAAGTACAATCATGGTTTCACCAACTGCTCGGCCAAGTCCCATCATTACCGCAGAGAAAATACCTGGGCTTGCTGTTAGTAATACAACACGTATTAGTGTTTGCCACTGCGTCGCACCTAATGCTAATGAGCCATTTGATAAATGCTTTGGAACACTAAATACCGCGTCTTCTGCAATTGAGAATATAGTAGGAATAACCGCAAAACCCATCGCAATACCTACAACAAGCGAGTTACGTTGATCGAATGTCATACCTAGCTCATTTGTTAAATACTGACGTACATTGCCGTCAAACATCCAAAGTTCAACAAATTCGCTCATAGCAAACGAAAACCAACCAATAAGTAAAACGACCGGAATAAGGATAATTGAATGAGAACCTTCAGGAATTCTATGGCGAATTTTTGTTGGCAATTTAGTCCAAGCTAAGCCCGTCGCTAACATACCTAGCGGTAATAGTACGAGTAACCCAACAATCGCAGGTAAGTGTTCTTCTATTAACGGTGCTAACCAAAGACCCGCTAAAAAACCCAAAATAACCGTTGGTAATGCTTCCATTATTTCTACGGTAGGCTTAACCACTTTACGTAATTTGCTCGACATAAAGTATGCCGTGTAAATAGCCGCCGAAAGCGCGATTGGTACAGCAAACAACATAGCGTAAAGTGCAGCTTTTAATGTACCAAACGAAATTGGCACTAATGAAAACTTAGACTCAAAGTCATCACTAGCTGATGTTGACTGCCATATATAACCTGGCTCTGGGTAACCTTCGTACCACACTTCTTGCCAAAGTGCTGACCAAGTAACTTCTGGATGCTCGTTGTGAATATCTAATACGGTTAGTTTGTTATCCGCTAAAATTAACGCAGCATTTGAACGTGGTGCAATTGCAAAGTTCTCTATTGCACCTTCACTTACTTTACCTTGCCAAAGTTTTGCTTCACTTGTTGTGTAATACACACCTAGCTCACCATTATTGCCGGTAGTAAAAAAAGTACGACGGTAAAACTCAGTAAATATATTTAGCTTACTTTGCTTAGTCGTTTCAAATGAGCGAATTTTTTGATATTCGCGGCCTGTGTCAGTGTTTACTTCAAACCACTGCGAAACCTCACCGTTATCATTCGCAAGCATTAATGAGTTTGCACCAGCCAACAACTGTGCAGATACAATATTTGCATTTTCTTCGTTAGCCGAAAGTAATTGAATTTGCTCTACATCACTTGGGTCTCGTGTATCGTATACATACACTTGATTAGCAGAACGCACAAAAGTACGTGTTGTATCTGGCGACATTAATAACTCGTCTACACGTCCTTCAACATCAAGTTCTGTACGCTCAACAACCCACTCAACTTCACCAGTAAACATATTCTCTTCAGCAACAAAACTGCTAAACAGTACACGTTTATCTTCGGTAAGTGCTACAACTGCTGTTTTGTCTTCATAGTGACTAAATGCAAAGCGTTTAATAGCCGCACCTTGCTCATCTACTTCTAAAGCCATTTCCCCAAGAGGAAAACCTAAGCGAGGTGTTAATTTACGTTCGTTGTTTGGAAAGGTAACTAAAAATTTAGGTGCAACAACCATTACGGTGCCATCTTTTAAACCAAACGCATAATGCCCTTGAAAAGGCGCGCTAGTTGCAAAGCTTGTTGCATCACTAGGTAACTCTGCATTAAGCATTTTGAGTTTTTTACCAAAACTACCTGACTCAACACTGTAAAAATCAACCTGCCCCTGCTCACTTAGTAAATAAGCTACTTCAGTTTGCTCTTCTACGCCTAAACCTACTATTTGCTGTGAATTAGCAACATGAAAGCTATCGCGCTTTTCTACTTTTGCTGATTCAAAAATTGGCTGTACTACATAAAGAAGGTAAAAGAATATTAATAGCAGCGCTACTAATACCATTATCCCACCTGCGGTTATGCCAAATTTGGCAAACCGATCTTTAAATAGACGGCTTCGATCCGTATTAAAAGTCGGCTTATTCGGATTTGAAGTCATCAAAACACCCTTAAATCTTAACGTTGCATAAATTATATTTCATCAAGATGACAGTATTGTTACAACGGTAACAATAAGCACTCTAAAACAGCTTTAAATAAAACTAACGAGGGAAAAGTCTAAATTAGCTTCAAATAGGTGATTTATAAGTGAACTAAATTATAAAATAATTGGACAAAGTATTTATCGAGGTCAATACTAAAAGAGTACTTAGTAAATAATAATGACTATTAATACTGCGTATAGTCAACACAACTATATCCATTTTTTTAACTTATAATCAAAGATTTATAAAAAAGTGCAACAACACACAATTTAAATTAGACAACATACTTAATGCCTATGCATTTACTTTCTTTGGGCTTAAAAAGAGAATTATTTATGAAGCAGTTGGTTATAACTATTTTAGGGAAAGATCGCCCTGGTTTAGTAGAGAGCATCTCATCAGTCGTATTACAGAATCATGGCAACTGGCTAAGCAGTAACTTAAGCCATTTATTAGGTCATTTTGCAGGTATTATTCAACTTGAAGTTGCTGAGGAGCATTTTCAATCATTACAAAGTGCTTTAAATAAGTTACCTAAGTTAGACGTTCGTATTGAAACCGGAAACACAGAGATTGAACCATCAACACTAGAGCAAATTAATCTAGTTATAACAGGTAACGACCGTCCTGGTATTGTTCAAGAACTGGCAAGTGTAATACGTCATAAAGGCGCTAATATTACTCACTTAAATTCAAGACAACAAAGTGCACCTAATTGGGGAGTGCCTATTTTTAGCGCTGTTGCTACCGTTACTTTGCCAAATGGTATGGATAAAGACGAAGTTATTGAAGCATTGGAATCAATTACAAGTGATTTAATTGTAGATACGGAAGAAGTTTAACCTCCATTTATGCGTGCCATACAACTGACACGCATACCATTTCAGTCCATCAAAATGCTCTGCAGATTATTTAACGCAGACATAAAATAAGCCGATGCAAGCATCAGCTATTTTAAATAATCACCTTAAAGCTAATAAGAGCGAGATAAACTCAGTAATCCCGCTCTTTTATAAAGCTACATATCCATATGACGATTAGTACTTTGCATCATTTGCTTTATACCTTGCTTTTCAAGCTCTAGTATTTGTTGAAGCTTTTCTTGCCCACTTTCGGTTTCGGCGCGTTCAAGTAAGTATTCATATAACTCAATCACTTTTTGATGTTGCTGTGCTAAATAGCCTTGAATGACTTCTTCATCGAATTGCTGATCTTTACTAATGTCTTCAAAAGTAATTAGCTCAGGATTTTTAGCAAAGTATTCATAACTGTACGTATCGAGCGTATTTATTTCGGTTATCGCTTTAAACCCGACTAAATCTTCGGCGAGTTTTTTTTCGTAATTTAGGTAGTAGTCCACCAGCATTGCATTATGTTCATCGAGTAAATCCTTTACGCTATAAAAATTAGCCGCCATTTGCGTATGAAACAAAACGGTCCAATCGTATACCTCTTTAATTGTTTTAACTTGCATGTGCATTCCTTACTTAGTTGACTGTATAGGTAATACACTGCGTAAAGCGTGCCAATTAAAAAGCTATTTAAAAACAGTTAGTTAATTTAAATATGAGTAATAACTAGCTATTTAATAGAACAACTTACAAATTATAGGTAATTTTTATAGAGCAATGCGTGAGTAGTAACCGCACTGCTCTATAGTCTTGTTGTTTTATATTATTTAAGTCCTTGTTTGCGCCACAGCAAGTAAACAGCAGGAATAACAAGTAAGGTGAGTACAATTGCACTGCCCATACCGCCAACCATAGGCGCTGCTATTCGGCTCATTACTTCGCTTCCGGTGCCTGTACCATAAAGTACAGGTAATAAACCGATAATAATTGTCGCGACAGTCATCATAACCGGGCGCACTCTAAGCCCTGCTCCTTCAATAATAGCTTGCTGTAATTGCACTAAACTAAGCGGTTTTCCGGCTTGCTCTGCTTCGAGGCACTTTTCTTGATAGGCTTGGTTTAAATACACCAACATAATGACTCCTATTTCTACCGCTACTCCAGCTAAGGCAATAAAGCCTACACCTACTGCAACTGAAAAGTTAAAGCCCTCTAAATACATTAGCCATACGCCACCAATCATTGCCAGTGGCAACGTAGCCATAATAATAGTGACCTCAGCAAAGCTTCTAAAATTAAGGTAAAGCAATACAATAATAATCGCTAATGTAAGTGGTAATACATAAGTCAATTTGTCTTTAGCGCGCTGCATGTATTCATATTGCCCAGCCCACGTAATTGAGTAGCCAGCAGGTAGTATTAGGTCTTTATTGAGCACTTGCTGAGCGTGCTCAACGTAAGTACCAATATCAACGCCATCTATATCAATAAAACTCCAACCGTTTAAACGTGCATTTTCGCTTTTTATACCAGGCGGTCCATCTTCAATAAATACATCGGCTACATCACCAAGTGCTATACGCTGCCCTGTAGGCGTTACAATAGGTAACAACATTAACTCTTCTGGCGAGTCTCTGTATGCTTGCGGATAACGTAAATTAACAGGGTAACGCTCTTGCCCTTCTACCGTTTGTGTTACGTTTGTACCACCTATTGCAGTAGATACAACTTGCTGTACGTCGCTAATGTTTAAGCTATAACGCGCGGCTTTTTCACGATTTATATCTACTTTTATATAACGTCCACCGGCTACTCGCTCTGAGTAAACCGATGCGGTGCCTTGCACATCTTTTAAAAGCACTTCTATTTGTTGACCAATTTTTTGAATTTCGCTCAACTTTGGTCCCGCAACTTTAATGCCCACGGGAGTTTTAATACCCGTTGCGAGCATATCAATACGTGTTTTAATTGGCATTACCCACGCATTCGTCAACCCTGGAAACTTAACTAAGCCGTCGAGTTCTTTTTTAAGTTTTTCAAGCGTCATACCCTCGCGCCATTCGTCTTTTGGTTTTAGCTGAATAAACGTCTCTATCATTGTAAGAGGCGCAGGATCTGTTGCAGTTTCTGCTCGCCCAACTTTACCAAATACCGTTTTAACTTCGGGTACTGTGGCAATTAACTTGTCGGTTTGCTGTAGTATTTCGCGCGCTTTACCTACCGATAAACCTGGATACGTTGTGGGCATATACATTAAGTCGCCCTCATCGAGTGGCGGAATAAATTCACTGCCTATTTTGTTTACCGGGTAAAAGCCAATAACAGAAACAACCACCGCGAGTACCAATGTCATTTTTGGAAATTTAAGCACCCAGTTAAGTAATGGCCGATACGCTGCAACAAGTAATCGGTTAACTGGATTTTTTTGCTCCGAAATAACTTTACCTCTAATAAAGTAACCCATCAATACCGGCACTAAGGTAATCGCAAGCCCAGCAGACGCTGCCATAGCATAGGTTTTAGTGTAAGCGAGTGGCGCAAACATACGTCCTTCTTGCGCTTCTAAAATAAATACCGGCATAAAGCTGACGGTAATAATTAATAAACTAAAAAATAATGCAGGACCCACTTCACTCGCCGATTTAGCCACAACTTCCCAACGGTTTTCCTTGGTAAGGGGCGTTTTTTCCATATGCTTATGCATATTTTCAATCATGACGATAGCGCCGTCGGTCATTGCGCCTATCGCTATTGCAATTCCTCCTAAAGACATAATGTTGGCGTTAATCCCCTGCCAATACATAATTATAAATGCCGTTAAAATCCCAAGCGGTAACGTAATAATCGCCACCAGCGATGAGCGCACATGAAACAAAAACACCACACACACTAAGGCAACTACAATAAGCTCTTCAATTAGCTTACTTGTTAGATTATCTACCGCGTTATTTATTAAGTTAGAGCGATCGTACACAGGGACTATTTCAACGCCCTCTGGTAATCCCTTTTTAAGCGATTCTAGTTTTTCTTTTACGAGCTCAATGGTTTTTTGTGCATTTTCGCCATAGCGCATAATAACAATGCCGCCGGTTACTTCGCCTTCGCCATTTAGCTCTGCAATACCACGGCGCATTTGCGGTCCGACCCGAATATCAGCTACATCACGTAATTGCAGCGCAGTACCGTTGGCGTTTACACCAAGCGGAATAGCTTCCAAGTCGGCAACACTCTTAATGTAGCCGGTGCTTGTTACCATGTATTCAGCTTCAGCCATTTCAACTACCGAGGCGCCCATCTCTTGGTTGCCTTGTTGAATAGCTGTTTGAATAAGGCTTAGCGGAATACCATATGCCCGTAATTTATCGGGCTCTACATTGACTTGGTATTGCTTAACCATGCCACCAACAGCAGCCACTTCAGATACACCGGGCACAGTTTGTAGCTCAAACTTTAAAAACCAATCTTGTAAGCTTCGTAGCTGACTAATATCGTGTTTATTTGTTTTATCAACTAGTGCGTATAAGTAAATCCAACCTACGCCTGTTGCATCAGGGCCAAGCTCTGGCGTAGCGCTATCGGGTAATCTACTCGCTACTTGGCTTAGGTATTCTTGTACTCGGCTACGCGCCCAATACAAATCGGTTTTTTCGTCAAAAATAACGTAAACGTACGAGTCTCCAAAAAACGAAAACCCCCTTACAGTTTGCGCACCCGGCACAGAAAGCATTGCTGTGGTGAGCGGAAATGTAACTTGGTCTTGCACTACTTGCGGCGCTTGCCCCGGATAAGTGGTTTTTATAATGACCTGAACATCAGATAAGTCAGGCAAGGCATCCACGGGAGTATTTTTTACCGCAAACAATCCTCCACCCAGTAAAATTAATGTAAGCAACAACACAAAAAAGCGATTGCTAACAGACCAGCGAATAATGGCAGTTATCATAATGGCTCCTAGTGAGAACTGTGTTGCATAGGTTGCATAGTAGAATGATCAATCGGCTCTGCGTTTTGCGCTTTAGTAATTACAAATTCATCGTTAATAATGCTAAAAGTAAAATTAATATACTGGGCATTTTCAAACTGACTAATATCAATATCTGGCGCTAATACAAAGTCCATTGTGGCGGGTTCTCGATTCCATTTTTCAATGGCTTCTCGGCTAATATTAATAATGCGATTTTGTGTATCTATGGCGTTAATAGTACCGTTAACAGTCGCATTTTGTGGCTGCATATCCATGTTCATATTTGAGTCTGAACCAGAATCCGAACTCATACCTGAGTTAATACTAGAACTAGGCATTTCCATTCGTTTAAAGTCGGAGCTTTTACTCGATTCAGAGTCTATTAAAAATTGCGCTGAAGTCACTACCGTGTCACCTGTCATTACACCTGACAAAATGACCGCTTCATTACTATTAATTTGCCCAACTTCAACTTCTACCGATTTAAAACGACCCTCACCTAATGCAATAACCACGCGGTTTTGATGCTGCGTGCGGATTACCGCTTCTTTAGGGACTGTAAATTGCGCCTTACTCGCTTTAGCGTGAATGCTCACTTGTGCAAACATATTTGGTTTTAACCGATGATCTGCATTTTCAAACCTAAGCCTTACACGCAGAGTCCGGTTTTTAGCATCAAGCGCGGGGTAAATGTAATCAACCTTACCTTCCCACTTTTGACCTTTTAAGTAATCAAGCGTCATTGTAACGGGCAACCCAACACTCACTTGTTCTGATTGGCGCTCGAACACTTCCGCCTCTACCCAAATTTCATCAAGCTGGGCAATACTCATCATTGATGTGCCTGGTTTAACGTAAAAGCCCTCTCGTACTGTTAGCTCATCTACCACACCACTTTGCTTTGCGTAAAAAGTAATATTTTGCATTATCTTTTTATTTTTTTGTAAGCGCTCGATAAATCCATCAGACACATTTAAAGACTCTAAACGCGCCTTTGCAGCGCGAATTAACACGGTATTATTACGATTAACCGCCAATAAAAGCTCTTCCTGTGCGTTCACCAATTGTGGTGAATACAATGTATATAAAGGCTCACCGGCTTTAACTTCTGCGCCTTGTGCTTTAACGTATAAACTTTCAATCCAGCCTTCTACACGCGGATGAATGTGAATAAGTTGGTCTTGGTTATATTGCACATAACCCACAGTATTTATATCTCTGTGAAGTGTTTTAAGCTGCACTTTGGCAGTTCTTACACCAAAGTTATTAACGACTGCAGGCGAAATAGTTACAGCACCTGGTCCATCCTGAGCCTTGCTAGCGTTTTCATACACAGGTACTAAATCCATTCCCATTGGCGAAAGCCCTGGCGCGTCACGCCTGTAATTACTATCCATAGGGGCTACCCAATATAAGGGCTGTTTTTCAGCGCTTTGCTGTTCATTCATTGCCGAGTTGCTAGGTAAAAACTGCATTACTAAGCCGCCTATTAACCCAAAGGCGCCTGCGCCAACTAAGGCGGCAACAAGTAACTTTAAATTAGTATTCATTGTGTAATTCTCCAGTTTGCTCGCTCATTACTTGGGTGTCTAAGCTACTTGCATAATAATTAAGGCGGGCGGTAATAATATGTTGATCTACTTGAATATTCAGTGCATCAATTTTGGCGTTAAGTTCACCAATGCGCGCGCGCATCACGTCAGAAAAATCCCCGTCGTCGCGTGTATAAGCATTTAGTGTTGCCTGAGATTGCTCTGACATTTGCGGTAATAACGTATTTTGATAAAGCGCATCGCGTTTTTGCAAACGAGCGAGTTGGCTAAACTCCTTAAAGTACATGCCTTTGAGTTTTTGAAGCGCCACCAGCTTTTGTGTTTTAATAGCTTCTGCACTAGCAATAGCCGATTTAACCTGTTGATCTTGTCTGTTATCAGTAAACAATGGCAAATCAATACTAAACCCTACAGAGAGTAAATCAGCTCGCGACTCACCCATCGGGGTATCATCTCGGTAACCATAACCCACATTAACGCCCATTTGAGGTTTGTAGCTTTGCTTAGCGAGCGCAACTTCGGTTTGCTTTGCCGTTACGGTTTTATCTATCGCAATAATTGCGGGATGCGCCATAAGCAACTGTATTAGCTCATCAAATTCAAGGCTCGCAAAATCAACCAGCCCTGTGGTTTTAGTAAACTCAGTATTTAAAGGCTGCATAAGCATATTCATAGGTAACCACTGTGCTAAACGGTTTTTAGCACTTTCAAATTGCTGCTCAAGCATAACCAGCTTATCTTCAAGACGGGTGAGTTCTAATTGCGCACGAATAATATCTTGCTGACGTGTTTTACCTAAGGTGCTTGCGTAGCTTGCTTCGGTAATGTCAATAAGTTGAGTAAATAGCCCTTTATCTAGCTCAATTAAAGCAATACTTCGCTGAGCACGATACGCGTTTAACCACGACTCAATCACAATTGCTTTTACTTGTGCTAAGCGATCGGCGCGCTGCCAAGGGTATTGTTGAGCAGACTGTGCTAATGCTTTTTGTCTAAGCGCTAAACTATTCCCTCGGCTAAACTTTTGGCTCAAATCAACTTTAAGCTGCGTCATCCCTTCTTGATCAAACGCATAACCGTTAGTAGGTAAGTTGAGTAAGCCAACCGTTAAAACAGGATCGGGTAAGGTGCCAGCGGCAATGCTTTGCGCTATTGCTGCATCTTCTTGGTAGCCACTCGCTTTTAGCCATGGCTCATGCGTTAGCGCATAATTAAGCGCTTGCGTTAAGCTAAGCGTTTGCTCATTACTAGTTTGCTTTAGTGTTTCGGTATTTAGGTTATTTTGATTGTTTTGCGCATTAACAGCTGTGCTAAATAACACAACACTACATAATACGACTTTAATACTTACAGCGTGGTTCATCACCTGCTCCATCTAAAAATAAAAGAAAATCTTAAATTAGGAAGCAAAAAAGGTGTTTAGGAGTTTTACAAAAACCTTTTATATCAATTGCATTGAATTAATGATCTATTATTGCGGTAGGGAAATAGCTCTATAACAAGGAAAAAATTACGCAGTATAGTTGCTTTATATAAGTAATTTTTAACGCAGTTAGAGAGTTATTTAACTCGCTAGAATGAGCATGTTTTCAATAAAATTGATATTACACCTATCCTGCTATTAAGCAGACATAGGAGGGCGGTAGAGTGAACGAGGTATATTAATTTGTGTAGTAAATACACGTACATTTACTTTTTCAGATTCAAGTAAAGTAACGCTAAATAAAGTATCAACATTAAGCATTGAGTTAGCAGCGCAGCCACTCATAGGGCATTTACAGTCATTTTGTGGCGTACTTTCGTCGTCGCAACAATCCATCTGCATCATATTTTCAGACATGCTAACGACAGCTGTTGCATCACTACTTTGTGTCATTGGCATTTGGGCATGCGTTGCTGTCTTAGTTGGCATATGTGGCATTTCGCATACCATAGCTACAGACGCAACTGCCTGACCCACAAAAGTGAGCAGTAAAGTTATCATGAGTAAACTAGAGTAAAAACGTTGCAACATTATGCCTTTTAATAAACTTTAAAATGATTGTAAGGTAACCTAACGGCAACCACAAATACTTTAATTATGTAGACTGCGGTTTAGCAGGTGTTTTAATTAAGTTACTCGCGATAATTGCAAATATACAATATGCGCTAAAATACCAAAACCCTTCACCAAATTGTGCATTCATAACAAGTAGCTCGCCACTTTTACCATGGGCGTTACCTGCTAAGTAAGTCACTATTAATGCAATAACAAATACATCAACCATGCTCCACTTACTTAATGCACAAATAACCAGACCGAGCTTTTGCTTAAACCCATTCAAAGGTAGGCAACAATAAAGCAATTGTAATAGCAGCTTTAAGCTTGGAATAACAATAGAAAACAACCCCACTAAAGCGGCTACAAATAAATTATTATTGCTAGCAAGCTCTTTAACTGTGCCTAAAATACTTTGTGTTTTGTTATAGGCGCTAATCTCACCTTCTAACTTATCAAGCCCTAGCATGTTCGAGAACATCATTAGCATACTGCGAGTTCGACCATCGCCCTCTTCAGCCAGCATTTCAATACCCGCTTGCGCTAGTTTTGATTTATCTATGTTGCCCTCTATTGTTAATACTGGTTTTGTAATACCAGGAAACAATAAACAAAGAGCAACCACTACACTTATAACCGACAACCAATTACGCATATTTATTCTGCTATTGCCTCAATAATATCGTCACTGTATAAAACAGCATCCAGTAAAAAATTAAATATATCGCCAATGTGTAGCTCTGAGTTTATGTTGGCCAAATGGACCATAGCTTCATCTACATTATCTAATTCAAATTCTTTTATAAGCGATAAACAGTTTCCTAAAATGCCGCTCTCTAATAGTAACGCATCAGATATAGCTGCATCTAAGGTAAACTCTTTAACTATGTCTTTTAAATCAGCATCTAAAATAGCATCAAGCACCGAGAACAAACCCACTAGATACCCTTGCTCGGTCAGCTCTTTATTATTTTGCTCTAAAATAAGCGACATAAATTGAGCCCGCGTTAAAGCAAGCTTAGTTAATTCGGTTGGTTTTTCGACCCCCAACTCACTAATTGCTAATACACGAACAAATTGCCTTATTGTATCTTCACCTAAATAAATAACCGCTTGTGAAATAGAAGTAATAACTAAATTTGCTTTTCCTGAACGCGCGTTAGCCAGCTTTAAAACCCTGGCTGTTATGGCTACATCTCTGGCCACTCGTTGATGAACTTCTTTAAAGCAAAGTTTTTGTTTTGCTGTAAAACGCAATAGATCAAAAACAGTTAACTTTGAAGGCTCTACACCTTTATACGTAATCATTTCTGGGCGAGAGAAAAAGAACCCCTGAAATAAATCACAGCCTGCCAATTTTAATATATTAAATTGTTCATGCGTCTCTATTCGTTCAACAATTATTTTTGCATGTGGATTTGCGCGTTTTATTTTTTTAATGCGCATATTGGTTTTAATAACCGGATCATCTATCTCAATTTTTATGTAATCAACATGTGCTAATAGTGGCTCCCATTTTGGATCGCCATCGTAATCATCAAGTGCAAAAACATACCCTTCTTTTTTAAGTTCTTGCACACGCTCAGCAACCGCAGGAATATTACCCGTGCGCTCTACTATTTCAATAACACTATTTTCTGGCAATAAAAGTTTGGGAAAGTTATCGAGAATAGTTTCTGATGACAAGTTTATAAAAGCTAAATGATGCGCGGTAAGTCTATCTAAACCTACCAACATTAATGCATTAAAAAACAGGCGGCTTGTCGCATGCACATCAGAAGTGCCCACAGGAAACGCATTGTTGGCTGAGTCTCGATAAAGCAGTTCGTAAGAGAAAACATTCTGCTCTATATCAAAAATAGGTTGCCGCGCGACAAACTGAGTTATTTTTTGTACCTCATCAGGTATGTTATTTAATTTCACTTGGCTCTAAACCTATAAATAAGAGATGGCAAAACAGCCAATAATATGTGTACTTTAATGCAACTCGCATAAGATAAACATAGTCGTCATTGCAAAAATGTTAAAATTACATAACACTAATATAAAAATATTAATATAAAAGGTGGAGATTTGGCTAACTTTATTCGGTTATTAGTACTGAGCCCTCTGCTATTTGTATTTTTTAGCTATGCCAGCATTAACCCTACTCCTCTCAAATACAATGTTAGCGCGTCAGGTAGTCATTATCCATATTATACAAATGATCCAGAAAAGCCTGGTGTATTACCCGAAATTATTGAAAAAGCACTCGATGATGCAAATATTGCAGCTTCTCATATCGACCTACCCACAAAGCGTATTACCAAATATTTACAAGATGAAATAATCGATTTTGATGTTATTTCATTAGAATGGCTTCCAAAGGATGAGAGAAATGACTCTCGTTATGTTTTTTCAGAGCCCCTTATTTATGCCACAGAAATGATTGTTACCTTGCCTCAAAATGCCCAGAACTGGCAAAACGCTGATAGCTTAAAGGGCAAAAATATAGGAACAGTACTAGGTTACTATTACTTTAATGACAACACCTTTGAGCGTGTTGACTTTCCATCCGAGAAAGAACTTATGACCGCTCTATCAAGAAACCGTGTAGAAGCAGCACTAATAGGTAAGTTAACTGCGCTCTATTGGGCAAAGCAGTTAGGGATAAACATTGCCTTTGGCGCACAGCATTCCCATGGTTTTTTAAGAATTCGTTTATTGAGCAAACATAAAGGGTTATTGCCCCAAATAAACCTAGCAATTAAAAACCTTCACGCTCAAGGATATATAAAAAGTATTGAAGATAAGTATATGAGTAATATACCCACACAAAATTAAGGGACTAATGGCGCAGAGCTCGTGTTTTGGAGTACAATAGCAGCAAATGTTAACTCGACCAGAATCAGAAAGAGCCCCATGAGTATTGAAAAAGCCTTAATCGAACGTAGTAATAATCAATGTGAATTGTGTGCAGCCACCGAGAACTTATCTGTTTATGAAGTACCACCGGTAACTGAAACCCACTCAGATAAATGTATTTACACGTGTCAAACATGTAAAGATCAAATCGAGAATAACAGCGAAATAACGCCTACACATTGGCACTGTTTAAACGATAGCATGTGGAGCCAAACTCCTGCAGTACAAGTTGTAGCTTACAGAATGCTTTCGCGTTTAGCGCCTGATAATGGCTGGGCACAAGATGCGCTAGACATGATTTACCTTGAAGAAGACACGCTAACCTGGGCTAAAAAAGCACTTGCCGAAGATGACGATTTAAAGCATGTAGATAGCAACGGTGTAGTACTTCAAGCAGGCGATACTGTTACCCTAATTAAAGACTTAGACGTTAAAGGCAGTAGCCTTACCGCTAAACGTGGAACAGCTGTTCGTAATATTGGCCTAACCAGCAACCCTGAACATATTGAAGGGCGAGTTGACGGCCAGCGCATTGTTATTTTAACTAAGTTTGTTAAAAAATAATCGTTTGTTTTTAATTATTAAAGGCGCTAATGCGCCTTTTTTTATGTTTAAAATAAGTTAAGGAATGATTAAGTAACTAGGTAATACACTAAGGACATAATATTGAGTAAGGATAACCAACATGGAAAAGCATCAAGCAGTATCTTCGCGTAAAAAGGCAGTTGCAGGGATTGGCTTATTGGCGCTTAGCGCTTTTGCAGTAACTGGCTGCGGTGAGCAAACTAAATCGACTGAAAACACAGAAATTGCAGAAGCAATAACCAGCCTAACTATCCAAGCTAGCTACAAAGATCGCAGTATGCTTCGCCCTGGCTCGCAATTAATAGTTACGCTTTCCAATGTATCTAAAATGGATGTAAAAGCCGATATAATCACACAAGAAGTGATTGATGTTACCCAAGCCCCGCCATTTACCGTTGAGCTAATTTATGATGCCAGCAAAATTAGCGATAAACATCGCTATAGCCTAAGCGCCAGAATTATAAATAAAGACAAAGTGCTTTACACAAGTACAACAAATCATGACCCGTTTGCAGAATCACAGTTAACTACCCCCTATAAAATTGAGCTTTCAAAAGTGTCGACTCAAAAACCCGATGTAACACTCACAAATACTTACTGGAAAGCAATAACAATAAATGCTCAAACTGTGAATGTTACAACTAAAGAACCGTTCATTCAGTTCAATAAAGACCACCGTGTTAATGGCTTTTTAGGCTGTAATAATTTTAGCGGAAGCTATAGTACCGAGCAGCAAACAATTACACTTAGTCAGCTAGCAAGTACAAAAAAGATGTGCTCGGATAATATGAGCCAAGAAGCGGCTATGTCTGACGTACTTAGCAAAACTTCAAAGTGGGAAATAACAGGTGAATCACTAAAACTTAAAAACAGTCGCGGTAATACGCTTGCTACTTTTAGTGCGGTTTATTTTAATTAATATTTAGCTCCCTTATATATATTACCTAACACATTCGTATTGATTTTAAATAAAATGCCCAGCAAAGCTGGGCATTTTATTATTCGTTATAAGCGCTATTTAAAGTTACTCATCAACGAGTTGTTCACTTCTGTAAAAACCACTTGGCTCACTTAACAAACTAACAAGTTCAGGCATTATTGCATCCATTGTTTGCTTTAGCTTCCATGGAGGATTAATTACAATCATGCCCGATGCTGTCATACCGTGTACATCAGTATCGGCTTCAGTGCCTAATTCAAATAACTGAATGTTGCGCATTCCTGAATCAATTAAGCCCTGCTCCATATTATCAATGCGTTCTCTATCTACAACCGGATACCAAATCATGTAAGTACCTGTAGCAAAACGCTGATGAGCTTTAACTAAGGTTTTTACAACCGTTTCGTAGTCATCTTTAATTTCGTATGGAGGATCAATTAACACACACGCTCTGCGAGATGCTGGTGGTAATAAACCAACTAAACCTGCAAAACCATCCTCTCCACGTACACGAATAGATCGCTTACCTTGCATGTTTTCTTCAAGTAATAATAAATCGCGCGGGTGCAGTTCAAAAAACCAACCCTTATCTTGGCGGCGTAAGTAGTGCTCTGCAATTTTTGGTGAACCTGGATAAAACGCAAGTTCGTCAGTGTCGTTAAATGACTTAATTAATTCAATGTATTCATTAAGCTCAGCATGCTCACTTTTATGATGCCAAAGTTTTTCAATACCATCTTGATACTCTTGCGTTTTTTGCGCATCGGCAGCTGCAAGTTCAAAAAAGCCAGCACCTGAATGTGTGTCTATATAATCAAGCGGTTTATCTTTAATTGTTTGATAATTTAGCACTTGTGCCAGTACTAAGTGTTTAAGTACATCGGCAGGATTACCCGCATGAAATGAGTGTCTGTAACTAAGCATTATTTATTTTCGCCATACGCAATTTAATATCGTAAGTGAACCATAAGCACTAGGCTTTGGCAACTTACACCAAGATAAGAGAGTGTTTAAGTGAACCATTTCTGAATGAAAAAGCCCATATGCTGAATTATCCCTTAACGCAAAAGAAAAATCAGCTAAAACCACCGTAAATGCTGGCAAATCAACACACTTTGCTTTACATTTGCATGACATTAATTACAGTTATATGAGCGCCTTTATGAATAACACTACTCTTCAACAACTCGAACAACTGATCGATTCTTTAATCGAACGTAATAACCAATTACAAACAGATGTTGTTACTTTAAAAGAACAGAACACTAAACTAAGCGATGACAACGAATTGCTACAACTTGAAGCTTTAGAAAATGAAGAAAAGCAAAAAGATGCCAGCACTACTTTATCTGGTCTTCTTGATAAGTTACAAAGCGCACAACAGGCTAGCTAATGTCTGAGCTGCAAAACCAGCGGGTCACTGTTGAGTTGCTAGGTAAAGAGCAGCAATTTGCTTGCCCTGAAGGGCAGGAAGATGCATTAATAGCAGCAGCTAAAAATCTAAATGACTTAGTTGAGCAAATGAAGCAACGCTCAACCGTTAGAAACGATCAAAAAGCCCTACTAATGGCAGCATTAAACTTAAGCCACGAATTGCTAGAAGCAAAAACACAGGCTACAGTTGAGCAACAGCATCAAGACCAAATGATTGATAAACTCAGTCAGCATTTGGCAAATGACCCCAAACACCAAAAATAAAAAGCGCATACTGCGCTTTTTGTTTATTATTAAAGTAATTAAACATCAGCGTAGAGATAATAAATGAAGTTAAAACTTTCAAACATAGCCTCTTCATGTAAGCACTTACTATTAGCATGCACTTTATTATCAATAGTACCTAACACCTATGCTGCCGTCACTTGGAATACAATAAACCCTCATATTCAGTTTTTAAAGCAACAAGACAAGCTTCGCTTTTACGACTCTAACCAAGTATTAATTGAAGGCGAGAAATGTGCCCTACTTGTTGATACGAGCGCCAATTTTGCTGCAGTTGAACAACTTGCTGAAGATTTAAAGAACCGCCTTAAAACACCCTTATGCTATTTAGTGGCTACCCACTACCATGACGATCACTTGCTGGGCATGGCGGTTATGCAAAATTTTTACCCTGATGCTAAGCTCATTGTTCATCAGCAGGTAAATAAAAATTTTAACCTTTATCAAACAGCATATACCGACAAACTAGACACGTATGAAAAGAGCATTGAGCTGAGCTACCAACGATTAGCGAATGTGCCCAAAGAAGAGCAAGCTAAATGGCGAAATAAGTTAGAGCTTGCAAAAAAACGACTTTTTCGCTGGCAGGAGTATCAGCTTAGCAAACCCGAAATAGTAATTGATAGTCGTAAAGTTATCGACCTTGGTGATTTTGAGGTAACGCTTGAGCCGCAACAAGCCCATACTAACGGCGATTTAACTATTACTACTAATAATGGCAGTGTGCTGATTGGTGGCGATATCGTTGACTGGCTTCCTTACCCTGGACACGGTGAACTTAAAAGTTGGCAAACGTTGCTTAAGCAATATATTAACGACGAAAAGCTCACTATTATTTTACCTGGGCACGGCGGCACATTAACAAAAGAGCAGCTGAAACAGCCTCTATCATTTTTAACAGCCATAATAGAGCACGTTAAAAACAATAAAGATCAAAGTATTGAGCAGTTAATGCTATCGTTTCCTGAATCAGTTATTGAGCCTTATAAACAAGAAGCGCTTAATATAAAATCGAGCAACTTCTTTTTACAAGCTGGCCTAAATCGCGCAAAAAGCGCAGAATAACTCAACACAACGGATTGTGTTAAAATAATAAAAGGAATTTACAAAAGTGATCACTATGCGCAGTTTGGTTTTATGTTGTTTGGGTATTTTGTTATTTGGTTGTCAATCAACGGAGCAAGAACCACAAGAAGCTCCACAAATATTTACTCATTTTGAGCCTGACTATACTTATGATATTGATGATGAAGTAGCTCAAACGCCCCAAGTTAGTGAGCACGTTACGCCACTTCAATTCAAAAAAACAATCGTAAAAAAGCGCCCACCAAAAACCACCGATCTGTGGGTGCATATAGCCAACAATCTACACTTTACGGTTTATCAAAATCGCGCGTTAAAAAAGCGTATCAGCTGGTACGCAAAGCAACCTAACTACTTACAAACTGTGAGTAAACGCGCAGCGCCTTACCTGTATCATATCGTAAAAAAAATTGAGCAAAAGCAACTACCTATGGAGCTCGCTTTACTACCATTTGTAGAAAGCGATTTTAGACCAACGATAGCCTCATCACAGCAAGCTGTTGGTGTTTGGCAGTTAGTTGGCGCAACGGCGCATCACTTTGGTGTTAAATCAGACCAATGGTATGACGGGCGCCAAGACGTACTTGCTTCAACCGATGCTGCACTTGATTACTTAAGCTACTTACATAAACGCTTTGATGGTAATTGGCTACATGCTTTGGCCGCTTATAACAGCGGTGAGGGCCGCGTTAAACGAGCAATCGAAAAAAACAAAAAACGCGGTAAAAGCACCGATTACTGGTCACTCAGTCTGCCAAAAGAAACCGCCGACTACGTACCCAAGTTACTCGCTTTAAGCTATTTAGTTAAGCACCCACAAAAGGGCATAAAACGCCCAAAGCTTGCATATAAGCCATTTACAACACAGATGAATATAGGCCAGCAGTTCGATTTTTCGGTTATAGCTAAGCTCTCTGGTATAGGCTCAAAGCAGTTACACGCGATTAATCAGGGATATTTAAAAAATCAAAGCTCACCTAACGGGCCGCATACTTTACTGCTTCCTATAGGACAAGAGGCTTTATTAAAAAGTCAGTTTTTTAAATCAAACTTTGCTGGAGAGTACATCGTTAAACAAAACGACACGCTTTACGGTATTGCTAGACGTTTTAGTATGTCGGTAAAAGCTTTAAAACAACTTAATAACAAAAATAATAATTTAATAGGCGTTGGAGAAAAGTTATTAGTTGGACAACCTAAAACCCTGCCAAGCACATTAACAGTTGATTACAAAATTAGCCCTTATTTAGAACACCAAGAGATTGCGATTCCCACCATTGAAATAGATTACGAAGTTAAGTCGGGCGATAGCCTTTGGAGTATAAGTCAGCTTTACGATGTACCTCATAGCGACTTGGCAAAATGGAACAAACTCTCTGCATCTAGCATTTTAAAGCCTGGTACTCAATTAGTGCTGTTTATACCACAGGCTGAAAAGCAAAAAGCAGCCCCAACAAAAAAAGATTTTCTGCTAAATTTACAAAAAACACTAAATCAGCCACGTTAAGTTTATAAACAAGTATATTTCGCGTAAAATTGCGCCCTAACATAGTTATTATTTGAAGAGACAAGCATGCAAATTAGCAAAAATTCAGCAGTTGAATTTCATTACACCCTTAGCGAAGCGGGCGAGCAAATTGAAAGTAGCACAAACGAAGCGCCACTTACTTACATTCATGGCAGTGAAGGCATGCTTCCTGGTTTAGAAAAAGCACTTGAAGGCAAAGAAGCTGGCGAAAAATTTAGTGTAACTCTAGAGCCAAGTGAATCATACGGCGAGCGTGTTGATGACTTAATTCAACGTATTCCGCTTAAGCACCTACAAGGCGACGTTAAAGTATGGAAACCAGGTATGACAGCAATGGTTAGCTCTAACCAAGGTCGTCATCAGGTTACTATTGTTAAGGTTGGTCGTTTTAACGCAGATTGTGATTTAAACCACCCATTTGCTGGTAAAACGCTAACGTTTGACGTTGAAGTTATATCGGTACGTGAAGCAACAAGTGAAGAAGTTTCTCACGGACACGTGCACGCTGAAGGCGGCTGTGGTCACTCTCACTAGTTAGCAATAAAGGAAGTAAGTATGTCTAAAGTTGCAGTCGTTACAGGTGGTACAAAAGGTATTGGCTTAGCCGTAGTAAAGCGTTTGCTAAACAATGGCTATGAAGTACATAATCTTGATATAGAGCTGAGCGAAATCGGTATATTTCATCAGTGTGATGTAAGTGATGTATCGGCGGTACAAAGCTGTATCAACGCTATCTGTGAACAAAGCAAACGTATTGATGTACTTGTTTCTAATGCTGGAAAACACTTAAGCGCAAATATAGAAAGCACTGACGAGCAAACTCTCGATGCACTTTTTGCGCTTAATGTTAAAGGCGCTTATGCCGCAATACAAAGCGTATTGCCAAGCATGAAAGCGCAAAATGGCGGCGCTATTATATTAGTCGCTTCGGATCAGGCAATTATAGGTAAGCAAAACTCTTTTGCGTATAACCTAACAAAACATGCCCTTGCCTCAATGGCTAAAACAACAGCGCTTGATTACGCGGGTTTTAATATTAGAGCAAATGCGGTATGCCCTGGCACAATAGAAACCCCGCTATTTCATAACGCGATAGATGCGTACTGCGCAAAAAGTGGCGCAAACAAAGCTGAAATAGTTGCCGAGGAAGCAAGTCTTCAACCGCTTAACCGATTAGGTCAAGCCGATGAGGTTGCTGCCCTTGTGAGCTTTTTAGCAAGCGACGATGCCAGCTTTATTACTGGCAGCCTACAAAGCATTGACGGTGGCTACACTGCCCAATGAGTAATGTGCAATGAGCCTAAAAATTATTGACCCACACGTACACTTTTTTAATTTAGTAGAAGGTCAATACTCATGGTTACAAGGCGCTAACCCACCAGCGTGGCCAAATTTAGAAAAAATAAAACAGCCAGTAAGTGCACAGCAACTTGTTAAAAGTACTGACTTTGAGCTAGTAGGGCTTGTTCATATAGAAGCAGGGTTTGATAACACCTCCCCTATTAACGAGCTAAACTGGCTAGACTCGCATTTAAAAAGCCTTTCATTTAAGGCTATTAGTTACACCCAAATTGACTCATCGGCTGATCAGTTTATAAACTCGTTGGAAGCTTTAGCTCATCTGAGTTTGTGTGGCATTAGAGATATAACCGAAGGCACTGACGCAAAGCGTTTATTAGATGCTAATAGCTTTAAAAACCTAACAACGTTATCAGATACCCAACTGCATTTTGAAGCTCAGTTTGATATTGAAAATAGCGAAATAACCAAACAAATAGCTTACTACGCTAAGCAGCTACCGCAGCTTCAAATTATAATTAATCATGCAGGACTGCCAAGTAATTTAAATGATTGGCGACAAGGTGCTGAGTTACTTGCTCAGCATGACAACATAGCAATTAAATTCTCTGGTTTTGAATTACTACAACTCACCAGCGAGCAACAAGCAGCGTGTTTTAGTTTTCTTTTTAATCACTTTGGCCAGCAGCGTATTATGTTTGCTAGCAACTTCCCTGTGTGCCAAATAAATACAAGCTACAACAATCTATGGCACTGCCATAAGGCGTTATGCTCAAACGATAAGACATGGCATGACCTTAGCTATGCAAACGCTAAGCACTACTACCAAGTGTAAGTAAAACTAGTTATATTAAACTCTCTTTTTATGATAATACGGCCAATTTATGAAAATGTACTTTTTACTAATCGTTGTATTTTCAGCGCTTCTTCTCAATGGCTGCATATCTCAAAATCCAGACCCGACACCTAAGCTGCAACATGCTCTACTGGCAAAGCCAAATAAAACAGCGGTTAGCAAAGCAATTAAAACACTTGTACATATGCAAGAGACTCAATTAGCTGATGATGTATTTACTACCAGCAGCACAGTAACCCTTAGCAATGTAGATGGTAATAATATTATCGACACGCAAAGTCGCAATACACCCGATCAGTTTGAATTGATGATTAAAGGCAAGCAATGCTACATACGCCATCTCGATAGCAAAGCAACTATTGAACTTAAAGACGTAGAATGTAAAATCAACGAGTTATAACAAGCTTTACCTCCCCCCAAAAAAGTAAAAGCCGGTAAGTGACTAATCACTTACCGGCTTTTTAATGCATAACCTAAAGTTAGGTTAAAAGGCTATTATTTTATTTCTACGCGTTGAGAACGCATAACAATCTCATCGTTTAATTCAATACCTAACCCAGGCTCTTCTGACACTTCAAAGAAACCATTTTTAGGTTGTGGGTCTTGTAAACATAACTCGCGGTTCCACTTTTTAATCGCATAAGTATGGTGCTCATGAATCAAAAAATTAGGGATAGCCGTTTCTAAGTGCAGTGATGCTGCTGTTGCAACAGGCCCGCCACATACGTGAGCTTGAATACGCACATCAAAAATATCAGCGTAATCACACACTTTTTTGGTTTCGGTAAAACCACCACATAAACCAATATCAGGTTGTAGAACATCAATACTTTGATCTTCTAAGTACGGGCGCACACCCCAGCGATTATACAAACGTTCACCACCAGCAATTGGCACATTAACTTTATCTGCTACTTTTGCATGTAATGAATGGTTTAAATAGTTAACTGGCTCTTCAAAGTACATACAGTCAAATTCTTCTGCAATTTCACCCAACTGAATGGCGGTTGTAACACCCGGTAAACTGTGGCATTCGAAAATAATGTCTACTTCGTCGCCTACTGCTTCGCGAATAGCTTGCATACGCGCACGGTATAGCTTCATTTCAGTACGTGAGATTATTTTTGTACGGTCGTAATAAGTATTGCCGTCTTTATCGTACTGAATTGGATCTACTTTTACTGCATCGTAACCTTCGGCCATCGCCTTTAAAGCCGCTTCTGCATATTCTTGCGGCTGTACGAGCGCTTTAAATTCGCTATCCCAGTCGAACTGTAATTGCGAAGCGTAAGTGCGTAGTTTGTCGTTAACTTTACCGCCTAACAATTGATATACAGGTAAACCAAGCGCTTTACCTTTTATATCCCAAAGTGCGGTATCAATTGCGCTCATTGCAGCATATACAACAGGTCCGCCGCCTAAACCCCAAAAGCTCTCACGTAACATACGTGACCATAGTTTTTCTGTTTGAAAAGGGTCGTGGCCGATTAAAAAGGCGTCGGCCATTTCTTTAATCATAGCCGCTGCAGCACTGTGACCTAAATCGTATGCAAGGCCCGCTTCGCCAACACCACTAATACCTTCGTCAGTATGAATACGTACAAACACAGGTGTCCAAGAAGGTCTATCAGGACAGTGAATATCAAATACTTCAACGCGATTTACTTTCATTAAAATTCCTTATTAACCGCTATGGGTTATTTTGCAAAACTAGGGTCAAGTCGATACGCTTTACGTAACATCGCAGGCCACGCAAGTTGCCCGCCAGTGCTGCCACTGTGTACTACGTTTGCTTGATTATAAATATTGTCGATTATAGGTTGCGGTACTTCAATCACCTCTTGCGAGCTTGATTGTAGCGCCAATTGAATTTCACACGCTCGCTGTAAATCATAAAAGCGCATAAACGCATCGCCTACCGTTGGCCCTACTGTTAAGCCACCATGATTTACCAATAACATATGGTTAGTACTGCCCAAATCATCTTGCAGCACTTTTCGCTCGTCGTCGTTTACTGCAAGCCCTTCGTAACCATGATAAGAAAGCGATGGCAGTGAAAACATTGAATATTGGCTAAGCGGTAATAAACCATTTTTTTGTGTAGCTACAGCGATTGTTTCTTTAGTATGAAGGTGAATAACACAATGAGCGTCTTCGCGTACCTCATGAATCGCACTGTGAATAGTAAAACCAGCTGGATTAATACTAAATGGCGTATCGTCAATAATGTTACCGTCTAAGTCGACCTTCACTAAATTAGAGGCAGTTACTTCATCAAAGGTTAAACCAAAGGCATTCACTAAGTAATGATCGGTGCCAGGCAAACGTGCTGATAAATGCGTATAGATCAAATCCCCCCAACGAAAGTGCTCTACCAGTCTGTAACACGCAGCTAAATCAATACGCAGTTGCCACTCTTGTGCCGATACTTTATTTTTTAAATCGAGTTGGGGTAAATCAAACATAATAAGCCTTTTAAAAACGTACATTATTAACCTGTACGAACAGATGTTTAGAAGTCTAAAGCAGTCTCTATTTTATAGCAAACACCAAACAAAACAGCCACACTATTGTGTGGCTGTTTGTAAAACTAAAATACCAATTGTATTAAAATGGTATAACTGCGTAAATTATTTTACGTTAGCTAGGTAATCTGCAATTGCTTCAAACTCTTCATCAGTTACCGTTGCAACCATTGCTTTCATAGCCATGGTCATACCGTTATTACGTGCACCTGACTTAATATCTTTCATTTGCGCTACTAAATAATCTTTGTTTTGACCGTTTAGTTTAGGGTACATACCCATAATTGGTGCTTTACCTTCAGCGCCATGACAAGTTTGACAATTTTTAGCGGTATAAAGTGCAGCGCCATCGGCAGCAGCTGCATTAAACGAGAAGCTTGCGACTAAAGTAATGCCCGCGCCTAATAGTAGTGTTTTCATCTTGCTCATTGTATTTACTCTTCTTTTTTGACGGTTAGAAAAACTGTTCTATTGATTGTAGTAAACAATCAAATAAAAAGCATACGTACGAAACGACGCTAGACGATCAACTTAACCAAAAACCGCTAACTCGTTTCTGTCTCACTTTTATATACTTTAGCAAATAAAAATGAGCTTACCCTTAATGGACTATTACCACACTATATCATCTGGTACTTCAAAGTCTGCGTACGGGTCATCTTCATCTTTTGGTTTGTTTTCTGGCTCTACATGAAAAACAATATACTTTTCGTCAACTTCAGCCACTTTGCGTGCTGGTTCGTCGTCTAATACGTAAAATTGCCCTTCTAGTACACAAATAGCTAAACGACCGCCCGATAACGCTTTTTGCGTTTTCTCGTTCACGTCGATATTTTTTACTTTGTTTTGATAAGTAAAATTAAATGTGCGCTCACCACGAATAGCGTCTTGGTTGTGGTGCTCTAAAATTTGTTTAACACGCGCTTCTTGCTCGCGCTGCTTTAAGCTCACTTGGCGTGTTTGGTTAAGCTCTTCAGCTTTTTTTTGCTGTTCTAGCTTGGTTTGTTGAATATGCTTTTGCAGATCACTTGGGTTGCTAGTAGCCCCTTTCTTTTGCTTTTTTTGTTGCTTACGCTTTTCTGATTTAGCAACTTTAGCATTATGCGATGTTGTTAATCCTGCTTGAAGCAATTGGTCTTGTAATGAACCCATGGCTTTGTTCCACTAAAAACTAATATTATCGCTATTTTAATCACCAACGAGTTCAAATAACAGCGCTATCGACATTAATCTAGCAAACTAGTTAAAACAAACCATGATATAGCGCAATGACTATGGTTTTAATTATGAATTAAAAGCAATTTTTAATACAATACCACGCAACCAATCAGCAAATGCACGAGCCATATAATGCGTTTACCTCATCTACTCGTTTGCTCGGTATTTATATTTTTTGTGCTTTATGCACCCCAACCCCTACTTAGCCTTTTTGCGAGCGAATTTAATGTAGCACCTGCGGTAGCTGGCAGCTTAATGACTGCAACTATGCTGCCCTTAGCCATTGCCCCGATCGTTTATGGTTTATTTTTAGCAAAAATAAATCCACTACTTATATTACGTATTGCAATGGTGCTTTTAGGCCTTAGCTGCTTACTTTTTATTTATGTACCTAGCTTTGAGCTTTTATTATTAGTCAGATTTTTACAAGGTTTAACACTCCCTGCAGCTTTAACAGCAATGACTAGCTATATAGGTATGAGCTATAGCGCTGATACACTTCAAAAAAATATGACCCTATATATTGGTAGCAGTATAGTTGGTGGTTACTTTGGTCGTGTGCTCGCAGCTTTGTTTAGCGACTTATGGAATTGGCAGAGCTTTTATTACGTAATTGCTTTTATGCTTATTTGCTTAGCTTTGACAATTAAGCATTCTCGCTTTACAAACCCAGCTACACCGTCGCAGCTCTCCCCTCTGGATTACATTAAACAACTTAAAGAAGGCGCTATCCTTAAAGTGTACGGTGCCGTCTTTTGTATGTTTTTTTGCTTTGCTGCACTACTTAATTACTTACCGTTTATATTACAAAACACGTTTTTAATTACCAATACTCGTGACATAGGTTTAGTTTACAGTGGTTATTTAGTTGGTGCCCTCGCCTCTATTGCTGCACCTTGGTTACTTAAAAAAGTCCCTTCGCCTTGGCATTTATTAACTGCGGTATTTAGTTTTTATAGTGTGAGTATTATTTTATTAATGAGCCACCAGCTTAGCTTATTTTTAATCGCATTTACTTTGTTTTGTGGTGCTATGTTTGTGATTCATTCAACTGCCGCACCGCTCGTTAATAAAATAAGTAAAGCCCCGCCAAGCGTAACCAATGGCGGATATGTATCGTTTTATTACAGTGGTGGGGCATTGGGGTCGTTATTACCCGGTGTGGTGTACCAACATCATGGGCAAACAGCGTTTATGTTTACGCTGCTCGCGGTTTGCTTATGCGGTTTATCGTTAATTATGTGGGCTTATTTTGAGGGTAAAAATACAACGCGCGGTTGATGCTTTGTGTGATTAAAAAATGTTTCTAAATCAGCTTTACTAAGCAACCATGTTTGGGTGTTTTCAAACGGATGACAATGAAACAAATCACCACCCCAAATATCTTGATCGACCCATAAGCTCACTTCGTTTTGCTTATCATTTAAAAGAGCCAACATAGATACACACCCAGGAGCCACTTTTAAATACGTTGCTAAGCGTTCACTCGATGCAAACCCTAAACGCGAAAGCCCTTGTTGCTTTGATAGTGCCTTTAAATCGAGTTGCTTATTGTGCGCTGTAATAACTAAAAAGTGTCGCTTGCCTTCGTTATCGCGTAAAAATAGGTTTTTAAGACGAGTACCTGGGCGCTCAATCATAAACTCATCAGCCGCTAAGCTAGTATGTAGCGGCGGATGTTCTATTGCATCGTAAGTAATATCTAGGCGCACTAAAAGCTCTGCTAACTTAGTTTTATCAGCCAACATATTACAAGCAACGTCCTCTTAGCTGTACGCTCAAATCTCGCCATAAAACATCATTAACTTCATGTTTGTTATCGCAATACTCACGCTCTTTTAGCTCTTGATTTAATAATTCAACTGCTTGATCTTCTAGCTGCAACTTCAGAATGCTCGACTCTTCAAAATGCTCTTTCTCTATATACTGCTTAACCTCACCACGGCTTGGTCTATTGTTAGGACCACGGTCTAGGTTAAAGTTTTCACGATGCTTAGCTTTTACCGAAACAACATAAGCAAAAAGCTTATTGCCTTGCTCATCTTGCTTTTCGTGAAACTGTTTATTATTTATTTCAAAAGGCGGCTCGTCATTTGAGGCACAACCAGCGAGTAAAACCATAAGCGCTAGAACACATTTTTTCATTGTTTTTTATCGTTTTAGTTTTGAATTAAGCCGAGTCTAACAAAAATTGACGTAAACAGTGAAAATTTACGAAAAAATACTTGACCAAATTTATAAAAAAACTTAAAGTTCGTCCCGCTTGAAACTCAGCAGTCAAGCAGTTACATTATATGTAATTTAGGAATGTGGGGCTATAGCTCAGCTGGGAGAGCGCCTGCCTTGCACGCAGGAGGTCAGCAGTTCGATCCTGCTTAGCTCCACCACTTTCCTACTCCTTTTCAAATTCGCTCTACTCTTCTACTCTTCTACTCTTCTACTCTTCTACTCTTCTACTCTTCTATTTTTCCATTGTTTTTATTATTTTTTGACACCCTACTATTCTAATTTTTCATTCTATATAATTTTAAATTTATCCATTCAACTTGTGTCTTTACAAGTTCTTAGCTATACATAATGTCACACATTAGTACTTTAGGCTTAACATGGACATACCTAAGCGTTCAACGCTAAAAAAGCTAGCTGCTATAGGTTTAACAGCTGGTGCAATAACACATGCGCCTTATGTTTTTGCCCGAAAAAAAGTCACATTAAGAGTGCTTGGTACGCATGTAACACTCCAAGAGGCTATCCGCAAACAAGCAATGAGTGACTTGGGTATTAATATAGAATTTACTCCCGCAGGCAGCGCTGCCGTTTTGCAAAAGGCATCAATGGACCCTAGCTCCTTTGATTTATACGAACAATGGTCAAACAGCATTAATGTGCTTTGGGATGCAGGTTCTATACAGCCAATAGAAAAAAAACGACTCACCTACTTTAACGAGATAAATCCACTTACTAAAACGGGAAAACTAACCGAAACTGCAAGTATTGGTGCAGGTGATGCTCCCTATAAATTATTAAATGTTCAACCCGATGGCACATTAAGCTCACAAGAAAGCGATCATATTAGCTTTTTACCTTATGTGCATAATGTTGACTCTTTTGGTTACAACACCGATTTTATTAAGCCCGGTATAGCATACGAAACAGAAAGCTGGAGTTGGCTGCTTGATGACGAGAACAGAGGTAAAGTAGCTATCGTAAATGCGCCTACCATTGGACTCTTTGACCTAGCCCTAGCAGCGCAAAGTAAAGGGCTTATAAAATTTAACAATATAGGTGCGATGACTCGCCCAGAACTTGATAGATTGTTTAGTATATTACTCGACTTTAAACGCCAAGGTCACTTTAGTGGCTATTGGAACTCGGTCCCTGAGTCGATTGAATTTATGAAAAGTAAGCGAGCCCATATAGAAAGTATGTTTTCGCCTGCCGTCTCTGCGTTAAACAGCCAAAATATTAATGTTCGTTTTGCCGCGCCAAAAGAAGGCTACCGAGGCTGGCATGGTGTTATGTGTTTATCGTCACAAACACAAAGTAGCGTAAAAGATGCAGCTTACGATTATATGAATTGGTGGCTTTCAGGCTGGCCTGGTGCATTTATTGCTCGCCAAGGTTATTACATTAGTAACCCACAACGCTCTAAACTACTCTTATCGCCGGCCGAATGGGATTACTGGTACGGTGGAAAAGTAACAAGCATAGATTTATTAAATACAAATGGCGACGTAGCTATTAAAGCTGGTGCGCAACGTAATGGTGGTAGTTACTATAAACGCTTTAGCAATGTAGCAGTATGGAATACAGTTATGCCAACCTATGACTACAGTCTACAAAAATGGTATGAGTTGATTAGCCGATAATGATAATAAATTCAATTAAATCAAAAATAATATTAGCTTTGTGTTCGCTGATTGGATTACTTCTTTTACAAAGCTATTTGTTTAACTATTCGCAAACGTCCTTACTTAACTTGCAAAAGTCGCAGCATAACGCGCTTATTCAAAGTGAAGCTGTGAATCACTTAGAAAACGATATTATTTCCCTGCAAGGGCATGCAGTTTCATTTATTGACAATGCAAATGAAAATACGATTACCAAATTTAATTTTTATTTAAATAAGGCAAATCTAAATCTCGAGCAGCTAAAAACAAACACTCAAAACCAAACCCCTGAGTATCAAAACTCACTAATACGCCTTGGCGAGTATCTAAATAATTACCAAGATACATTTGGCCAAGTTGTCGTAAACAGACAAAAACGCGAACACCTTTACACTACTCAGTTCAAACAGCCTATTGATGACCTACAGGTAACAATTAGTGATTTAGAAGGGTCTTCAAACAATGATAATAAAGTTATTTTTAACGATGTTTTACTCACAATAAGTAATTTAAAACACGCAATTATAAGCTATCTCTATAAACCTAATTTTGATGAAGCACAAAATGTAAAACAAAACTTAAATCACTTACATAAAAAACTAACGAGCACCTCTGTAATAAATGAATCCCTCTCCAATAAAACAACAAGCTTAAAACAAGCTTATAACCAACTTGTATTACTCACCCGTAGCTACACTTTTTCTGTAAATGTAGTGCTTACAGGCATAGAAAACGAATTGCTGTATTTAACTAATGAAATTAAAAATATAGAAAAAAATAAACTAATCAAAACAGAAGAGCTACTAAGTAGCCACTTAACAAAAAATACAGAACAGGCAAATATATTTGCCGTTTTAATTATGTTAATCATTTTATTATTAAGCTATTTTATTTTTAGATCGGTTATAAAACCGATTACCCAGCTCACTTTATTACTTAAAGACATGAATAACGAAAAGCCAGTAACTATTTCAAATACCAGCCAAAATCAAACTGAAATAGCGTCGGTAATAAAAGCAGCCAACGCTTTATATTTAAAAAATAAGCAAACCAAAGAGCTACTCAATGAAACCCGCGTATTAAATTCCCAAATGGAAGCAATGAATGCCGACCTGACGAGTGCTATGGAGCAAACTGATAAAGCCAATAAAACAAAAATAGATTTTGTAGCCAATATGAGTCATGAACTTCGCACCCCAATGAATGGCATATTAGGTATGTTGCAACTCTTACAAAGCAGCGAGCTTCCCTCAAGGCAAAAACACTACGCAGATAAAGCTTTTTCAAGTGCTCAAAATTTATTGCAGATTTTAAATAATATTCTGGATTTTTCTAAACTAGAATCGGAAAAAGTTCAGTTAGAGCAAATCCCTTTTACCTTACATACTATAGTTTCTAACGTTCAAAATTTATTCTCAACAAATGCTAAGCAAAAAGGCTTGTTATTAAACTTTACTTTACACGTTGATGCAGGGCTTGAACTTATTGGCGACCCAATGCACTTAAGTCAAATAATAAATAACTGTGTAGGTAACGCAATTAAGTTTACTGAGCATGGTGAAATATCATTAATTATAGAAGCGACATCTCAACACGAAAAAACAATAAACCTTCGCTTTAGTATAAAAGACACGGGTATTGGGATGACTGAAGAGCAATCAAAAATTATATTCCAGTCTTTCTCGCAAGGTGATTCAAGCACAACAAGAAAGTATGGTGGGACCGGTTTAGGACTCACTATAAGCAAACAATTAACTAAATTGCTGGGCGGAGATATACAAGTAAGGAGCACGATTAATCAAGGTAGCGAGTTTTTCTTTACTCTACCCTTTACTTTATCTGAGCAACAAAAGCTTAAAAAACACGCCTTATTAATTAGCCCTGATAATGAGCAAATTAAAAAATTAATGGACTTACTAAGTGATATAAATATAACGACAGAAACAACACAAGAACCATTAAGGGCCATTGCAAAAATGTCTCAGCCTAGTAGCCCATTTAGTATTGTAATAATGTCGATAGAAAAAAAAGAGCTCAACGATAACTTTATTTTACAACAACTGTACGCTCAAAATAAAAACGTTAATGAAAAATTGACACTGATTTTATTAATTACCGATGAAGAGTCTCCTGAGCCAATTGCAAAAAATGAAAATATAGACATTATAATTATCGGTAATAAAAATAGTGAAGTTGAAATTTTAAGAAAGCTTTCACCAAATAATTTTAAAGAAAAGCAATTAAAGCCTCACCCTAAATTCTCGGGTTTTAATGCATTAGTTGTTGATGATAATAGAATTAACCAAGAAATAGCCTCCGCCCTTTTAGCAAGATTAGATATGACCGTGATCATTGCTGATAATGGACATGATGCATTAGATAAAGTAGAGATAAATGACATCGATATTATTTTTATGGATGTTCAAATGCCAGTTATGGATGGGCTTGAAGCAACAAGCATATTAAGAGAGCGAGGCTACAAAACTCCTATAATTGCTATTACGGCAGCCGGAGATCCTAATGATAAAAAAGCAGCGTTTAGAGCGGGTATGGATGACTTTTTAGTAAAACCGATTATTTTTGATGCGCTTTACGAAAGTATTGAAAAGCATCTGCAAAGTAGCGAATCTCTGAGCACTATAAACCTGCCTTTAGCAAAAGAAAACCTAGAAAACAATGACGAATTGTTAGCTAAATTATTTACTCAGTTTGTCAACGATTACAATGACTTTTCGATTAAAGCTGATATATTAATCAAAAATGAAGAGTTAGAAAGCTTAATTCGACTAGTACATACACTCAAAGGCTTGGCCGGCACATTAGGCTTTGAGCTACTGCAACAAAGCGCGCAAAGTATTGAGGAAAGCTTAATAGATAAGAAAAGTATTAATTTATCTCATTTTAATGAGCAATTAATACTTACACTTTTTGCTGTAAAACAATTTTTGATAGCTGATAGCTTTAAAAAAGAACATATACAGCAACATGAACTAGAAAACGAAGACTCGGTTATTGATAATATATACTCATTAGCATTAACGGCTCGCCCCGTACCTAGCAGTTTGGTTAGACAGCTAGAAATGAATCAATATGATAGAGGCCACTCTCTATTTAAGCTCAAAGAAGCAATTGATCATTTTAACTACGCGTTAGTAATTGAGCTTATTGATAAGTATAGAAACGATAATAAAAATTAGGCATAACCACTAACCTGAACTAGATTTAATATTGTAAAGAACGCAGAGAAGGACAGATAGTGCATTCAAATTACCTCGCAAACAATAATGGATTAACCACAGAACAAAAGCATAAACCTTTAATTCTTATTGTTGATGACGAACCTAGTAATTTACACGTATTAGTAGAAGGACTTTTAACTGACTACGATGTACGTATTTCTACTAGTGGTGAGCAGGCTTTGATATTTATTGAGTCAACTCGGCCTGACTTGATTTTATTAGACATAATGATGCCTGGCATGGACGGCTACGAAGTATGTAATATACTCAAAGCGAAACAAAATACCAAAGGCATCCCCGTCATATTTGTAACTGCGCTTACCGAGGAAGAGTCTGAAGAAAAAGGCTTTGCTATGGGCGCAATTGACTACATACACAAACCTTACAAGCTAGCGCTCGTTAGAGCACGCATTCGCACTCATATTACCGCTCAAGGCATGCTAGATAGGCTTATAGAAAAAAACTTTGACCTGCACGACAAACTACTTGAAATAGAGTCTCTGGCGAAAGAGTTAAGTCAGCGTGAAGAAGAATTAAAAGAACTCTCCTCAAAACAAAAGTTATTTTATCAAGCCCTAACGGGAACCGCTGATGGCGTTGTTATTACCGACAGTAACGGAAAAATTATTGCCGTAAACCCTTCATTTTGCCGGATTACAGGTTACTCTGAATCTGACTCCCTGCAAATGCAGTTGCACGATATTAAACAAAATAACCACCCTAGTATTAGCTTTGATCAAGTATGGCATCATGCAAACCAAGCAGGATATTGGAGTGGAGAGCTAGTAACCAGACGAAAAAATGGCGAGCTTTATCCTGAGTTATTAACTCTTAGTATGGTAAGAGGCGAGCAAGATACCAATGTGCACTATATTGGTGTATTTAGTGATATTTCTAGCGTTAAGATAACGCAAGAAAGAATTCACTACCTCACATGGCATGATGAACTTACAGGTTTGCCCAACCGAAATGGTTTTTTAAAGCAGTTGGAGCAGCAACTTCAGGTTTGTAGTACCGAAAATAGTTATGCCTATATTTATATTATTGACATAGACAGCTTCCACTCAATAAATGATGGATTAGGCCTACTCGCTGGCGATAACATTTTAAAAGAATTAACTAAACGAATTCATTCTAAGGTGAGTAAAAAAGATGTTATTGCTCGCTTAGGCAGTGATGAATTTGCAGTACTGTGTACAGTTGAAAAAGGCGTTGGCAGGATCAGAGCCCAAGCTATGGCTGAAAATAAAGCCCAAGAACTGCTCATAAGTGTAAACCACCCCTTTGTGGTTGATGAACAAGACGTTAGCTTAACCGTAAGTATTGGCACGTATATTTTTCCTCGAGAAGATCAGTGGGAAAGTGCTATAGAAACAATTCGTAACTGTGAGGCGGCTTGTTACAAAGCAAAAGAAAAAGGCGGTAATAGAGTTACCTTTTTTGATACTTCGTTTGGCGAGCAAGCAAAACGCCGTTTTGAAATCGAGCAAGATTTACGTAAAGCAATCTCAAATAATGAGTTATCCCTATATTTACAATCCCAATTTGACCGAAGCCAAACCCTTAAAGGGGCTGAGGTTTTATTAAGATGGGAGCATCCTCAAAAAGGCTTCATTAGCCCTGGTGAGTTTATATCTATAGCCGAAGAGTCAGATATAATTTATGACTTAGATTGCTGGGTAACTTCAAATGCACTTGAAATATTAACGCAACTTAGTAAAACTCACCCTGAGTTAAACCTATCAATTAATGTAAGTGGCAGGCACTTTCATGAAGCGCGTTTTTTAAGCTTTATTAGCCAACAAATAAAGCAACATAGCATTAATCCTCAGCAACTCACTATTGAGATAATTGAAGGTACATTGCTTAATCACATGGAAGCGGCTATTGAGGCTGTTCACTTTCTCAAGAAGCTAGGTATTAGGGTATCAATTGATGACTTTGGTACTGGATATTCGAGTTTAACTTATCTTAAACAATTACCCATACAAGAACTAAAAATTGACCGTTCTTTTGTATTGGAAGCACCGACTGATAATAACGATAAGTTGATTATTGATATGATTGTAAGCTTAGGCCGTTTATTTGAACTCGAGATAGTTGCCGAAGGTGTAGAGAATCAGTCCCACTTTGATTTATTGCAAGAATATCCAGAAGTTATTCTTCAAGGCTATTATTTACACAGGCCTGAACCTGCAAGCGACTGGCTTGAAAAACTAAATTAATTACAGAGTAGTCTGAAAAAACAAAAAAGCCGAGTATTTCCATACTCGGCTTTTTAATGAAATTAAGCTTTAGCGGTTACTCGCGAACTTGGCCTTCACCATTCACTAAGTACTTCTCAGTAGTCAGTGACTCAAGTCCCATAGGGCCGTATGCATGAAGCTTAGAAGTTGCTATACCAATCTCTGCGCCTAGACCCAGCTGTGAGCCATCAGAAAAGCGAGATGATGTATTAACCATAACTACAGAAGCATCAACACTACGCTGGAATAACTCTGCAGCGGCTGCGTTCTTAGTGCAAATTACTTCAGTGTGGTTTGAACCAAACTGTGCAATGTGTTCAACCGCTGCCGTAAAGTTTGGTACAACGCGAATAGCGATTTCTAGGTCTAGATATTCTTCACCAAATTCGTTATCGGCTAACACAGTTGCATTATCAAAGTATTTAGCTGCAAAGCTGTCAGCATTTATTTTTACACCTTCTTGGCGTAATACAACTGCGCACAGATTTAAAAACTCATCTGCAACATCTTGATGAACTACTAAGCCCTCAAGTGCATTACAAACACCGGTACGCTGCGTTTTACCGTTAAGTAGTAAGTTAAGCGCAATTTCTAGGTCTGCATCTTTATCTACATATAGATGACAAACGCCTTTGTAATGCTGAATTACTGGGATCGTGCTATTTTCAGTAACAAAGTTAATTAAGCCTTCACCGCCACGTGGAATTATTAAGTCAATGCTTTCACGTTGCTGCATTAATTCCATTAATAGTGCACGATCTGGATCTGGAATCACTGAAATAAGTGATACTGGTAAGTTATGCTTTTCAAGTACGCTGTGCATTACACTTGCGATAGCTTGCGAACTTTTAAGTGCTTCTTTACCGCCACGTAAAATTACGCCATTACCTGATTTAAAACATAATGCGCCAGCGTCTGCTGTTACATTTGGGCGTGCTTCGTAAATCATACATACAACGCCAAGAGGTACGCGCATTTTACGAATTTTAATGCCATTTGGACGCTCTGTAATATCACGTAGCTGACCAACAGGATCGTCCAGGCTTACGATTACTTCAATGCCTTCTGCCATTGCTTCAATACGCTCATCGTTTAGCGTTAAGCGGTCGATCATTGAAGCTGCTAAGTTATTGTCGCGTGCTGCGCTTAGGTCACTTTCGTTTTCTTTGATTATAAATGCTTTTTGCTCTCTTAGTGCTGCTGCCATTTCAACTAGTACTTGGTTTTTAGTCTCGGTATCGAGTAAAGCAAGTGTGTGGGCAGCTTTAGCTGTCTGGCGTGAAATGTCCGTAATTAAACTCATGACTTCTCCAATAATGCGATATGTTTTTCAGATATAACTGGTCCAATTGAATCCTGCATTTTTTCGCTGAATTCACTCTGTTCGTTGTCTGCAATAAAGTTTAACAAACAGCTACTATAATTTGCGGTCGCTTTAGCTAAACGCGTACCGTCTTCACTACGTACTAAAATGGTATCACCAACAGCAAATTCACCATGGACTTCCATGATTTCATCACCGCGAATACAGCCACTTTCACCTTCAAGGGATTCATCAAATGATCCATCAACAACAACTTCACCTTGCTCATTTGCTGTGTGTGTCATCCAATGCACAGAGTCCAGCATCGGTTTTTCGTACGGTAAAAATATGCTACCAGGATTTTCCCCAGCTAGCAGTTTCGTAAATGTTTCTTCTTTAAAGCCGTTTATAATGTAAGTCGCGATACCATGTGACGTTGCTTTTTCTGCAGCTTCTATTTTGGTTTTCATGCCACCAGTACCAACAGCACTTGTAGCACATCCTGCCATAGCATAAATAGATTCATCAATTGATTTTATTTCAGGCAGTAACACCGCATCATCATGTAAGTTAGGGTTTTTGTCATATAGCCCATCAACGTCTGAGAATATTAATAAAGCATCGGCATCCGCTGCAGCTGCAACCATCGCTGATAAGTTATCGTTATCACCCACTCGTAGCTCATCGGTTGTCACCGCATCGTTTTCATTAATAATAGGGAGAATACCGTGCTCAAGTAGAGTGAACACAGTTTCGCGAATACTTTGGTAACGCTCGCGGTCACGTAAATCGCCGTGCGTTAATAATAGCTGCGCAGATGGAAAGTCAAAAAAGCGGTCCCACATGGCGATCATTTCTGTTTGACCTGCTGCTGCCATTGCCTTTTTCATTACCACAGAGCGAGGTTTGTCTGATGGGAATAAATGCGCTCCAGCCGCTACAGAACCCGATGATACTAAAATCACCTCGATTCCACGGGCACGACAACGAACAATGAACTGTGCGATGGTTAATATGTAACGCGAACGGCAGCCATCTTGATCTGGTGCAATTAATGCACTACCTACTTTAAGTACGATACGTCGCCAATTTAACTTTTGCATAAATGCTCAACTTTCCATTTTATCTGCGCTCATCTTAATTAGACGAGCTAAAACTAAGTAGCTAGGTTTAAAACATAGCTTCGAATTTTTCTTTTCATTTAGGCAACACTTTTTTACACACACGCAAAAACCATATCTAAAACAAGAAGCTTAGATTTGAGGTTAAGTAAAAGTAGCAACAACCCAATAATATTGAGCAGCACTAATCAAAAAATTTAAAAGTGTTGTTTATGCATCGCTGTAAAAAGCTGTGTGTGGCTTTTTTATTAACAACATACATAGAGCCTCTAAAGTCTGATACACCAACAGATAGGGTGAAGACCAAAGGACCGAGATTTAACCGCCACGATGGGGGGCTAAATATTGAAAGTAATAGTTCAACTCAAACCTTTATTTACTTAAATAATTAAATAAACTTGTTTGGCAAAACCATACCAAGAATTCGGCAAATGATATTTTGTAATGCTCAAATACTAGAAACATCACTAACACATGATTATAAAGATTAAAAATGACGTTAAGATTAACAAGCATCTTTTATCTTCAATAAACTTCGTTAGATGACTAATTATTAGAACACGAAGTATAATACACCAAATACCCCTTTAAAATCAAGGTTAAAATTCGAACTAAGTTAATACGAAACACTCATACCCTTTATATTGTTATTAAAATTCAATAAATTAAACAATTAATACACTTTAAAATAAGGTGGCTAAGTTCTCGCTAAATAATTTAAGCCTACTAATCTTTTATAAGCAGCTAAAATTGATTAGTAATATTTCAGTTTCCGGTGTATACCCCTGTATTAATAATTAACAAAAGTTATACTTTCTAAACATATCGTCATAAATAAGGAATTCTTAATCTATGTCAGCAATTTACATAGCCGGTATCGCACTTTGCTCTGTGCTTGCCCAATGGGTCGCGTGGGCTTTTAGAGTACCCGCTATTCTTTTTTTATTGCTTACTGGTCTTTTACTTGGACCATTTAGTGGTGTTTTAGACCCTGATGCACTTTTAGGTGATTTACTGTTTCCAGTAGTATCACTAAGCGTTGCCATCATTTTATTTGAAGGTTCCTTAACTCTGCATTTCAGAGAATTAAAAGGGATAGGAAAAGTTGTAAGGAATCTCTGCTCAATCGGTATGCTTACTACCTGCATTATTATTAGCCTAAGCGCCTACTGGTTGCTTGAGCTTAACTGGCGTGTTGCTGCGGTACTAGGCGCAGTACTCGTTGTTACTGGCCCTACCGTTATAGCACCGCTATTAAACTCAATGCGCCCAACACAAGACATAGACCGCATACTTCGCTGGGAAGGTATTGTAATAGATCCTATTGGCGCATTATTTGCTGTATTGGTATTTGAAGCTGTAATGCTTGTAGGCCAAGGCGAAGTATTTAGTCATACTATTATTGCTTTAGTTAAAACCCTGGGTGTTGGTTTAAGTATTGGTGTTGCTGCAGGTTGGCTAACAACCCTATTAATGCGTCGCGAGTGGCTGCCATTTGAATTACATAAGTTTGGAATTTTAGCACTAGTCCTTATTAGTTTTTCTGTATCAAACTATTTAAGCCATGAATCAGGCTTATTAGCAGTAACTGTATTTGGTATTTGGCTTGCGAACCAAGACGATTTAGAAATAGATTCTGTACTTGAGTTTAAAGAAGACTTGTCGATGATATTAATATCGACGCTATTTATTTTACTTGCAGCACGCTTACAGCTTTCTGATTTGATGATGCTCGACAGCGATGTATTTATATTTTTAGCTATTGTGCTTTTTGTTGCACGCCCACTGTGTATTGCTATTTCGACCTTTGGTACTGACTTACCAATGAAGTCTCGCTTGGTACTTGCCTGGATTGCTCCACGCGGTATAGTTGCCGCAGCCGTTGGGTCGGTATTTGCACTAAGTATGATGGAAGCTGGCGTTGCTGATGCTGAAAAAATGGTGCCACTTATATTTACGGTGATCATCATTACGGTTGTGCTGCAAAGCTTAACAGCCATCCCTGTTGCCAAGCTATTAGGTGTACGCCAACCATCGCCAAACACAATATTAATTATTGGTGCAAACCATGTATCGCGTGCAATTGGACGTGGCTTACAAGAGCAGAATATTCCGGTTCACCTTTCAGATCCTGCATGGGAAAACTGCAGAATGGCACGTATGGATGGCTTAGCTTGTTATTATGGTAACCCGCAATCAGAGCATGCTGAACGCTACTTACCTCTAACAACTATTCGCAGTGTCTTAGCGCTATCGCCAAACCGTCATCATAATGCGCTAGGCGTTCAATACTTTTCGCATTTACTTAATGAAAAAAATGTATTTTCGCTTCGCTCATCAACGTCGCATGCTAAAGCAAATAAAGACAGCGCAACGTTTTTATCTAGACAAATACTGTTTGGAGACGAAGGCTCGTATGCACGTTTAAGCAGTATTATAGCTAAAGGCGGTAAGGTTAGTTCAACACGTATCTCGGATGAGTTTAGCTGGGAGCAATACCTAGAAATGAACCCTGAGGCTATCCCTTTGTTTATTCTTAAAGGTGATAAAGACAGCGATGACGATACGCCAATTAAGCTAAGACCGTTTACAATCAACATGGAAAAACCGCCGCTAGAAGGCGAGCGTGTTGTTGCATTACAGCCGCCTAAAATGTCGGTCTTAAAAGACCCGCAAACAAAGGCTAAAGAAGAAAGTTAAACACTTTTACTACCTGTAAAAACTCAAAAACCCTAACTTAAAAAGTTAGGGTTTTGTTTTTTAAGAGCCATTAAATAGGAAGGCGAGCTCGCGCAACCACGCTATCTGGCATTTTTTGCGCTAACTTAGTCAGCGCTCGCTCAATTTTTTTATGAGTCGCTTTATCTGCGACCATAGAATTAAATAGCCAACGGTATGCATCTTCAAAATCACGCGGGCTGCCATAGCCATCATTAAATAATTTAACCAAACGTAGTTGTGCTTTTAAATTGCCTTGCGACGACGCTTCACGCAAATACGTAATTGCCATTGCTTTATCTTGCTGAACTAAACGCCCGGTGTCGTAGTAACGCCCTAGCTGCTCTAGCGCTGCCGCTAAGCCTTGTTCAGCCGCTTTTCGCATGTAATACACACCTAACTCTACATTACGATCCACGCACACGTTATAAGCCAGCATATCGCCGTATAAAAATTGATAAGACGGCAATGCCATTTTATTGGCTCGTGCTTCTATATCTTGCACTAACTGGCAATCATCTGCCTTCACCCGCGCTAAATGCGTATTTTTATTTATTAACGCAATTAGCTCAGATTCTGTATACAGCGGTACAGCAGCAGGGCTTTCTGTAGCTAAGCTGTTGGTTGCTATAAATAAAGACAGCGGAATTAACGAAAGCCTTAATACGCAATTACGGTAAAATAAACGCATGCTCACCACTTATAAAAATAAACTTATTAAAATATATACAAAGATCGTTCCAAGGTGAATTTTAGATACAAAAAAAGCTGCACTAGGCAGCTTTTTTTAATCTAATGGTAATTACGCAAACGGGTTGCGAAGTACCATAGTTTCTACGCGGTCTGGACCTGTAGAAATAATATCAATTGGAACACCCGTAATTTCTTCAATACGCTTGATGTAGTCAATCGCAGCTTTTGGTAAACCGTCAAGACTCGTTACACCAACAGTGTTTTCTGACCAACCTGGCATTTCTTCGTATACTGGCGTTACTTTATCGTAACCTTCAGCTGCTAATGGTGTTACGTTAGTAACTGTGCCATCTTCAAGCTTGTAACCAATACAGATTTTAAGCGTTTCTAAGCCATCTAAAACATCAAGCTTAGTTAAACAAAAACCTGAAATACTGTTGATTTGAACTGCACGGCGCATAGCCACTGCATCTAACCAACCCGTACGACGAAGTCGACCTGTTGTAGCGCCAAACTCATGGCCTTTATCACCTAAGTGCTTACCAACTGGATCTTGTTTCTCAAGACCGTCGTAAAGCTCTGTAGGGAAAGGACCTGAACCAACACGTGTAGTGTACGCTTTAATAATACCTAAAACGTAATCAAGGTTTAATGGACCAAAACCTGCACCAGTAGCAACGCCACCAGCTGTAGTATTTGAAGATGTTACATAAGGGTAAGTACCGTGATCGATATCAAGTAACGTACCTTGTGCACCTTCAAATAAAATGTTTTCGCCAGCTAAACGCGTTTGATCTAAAAGCTCAGTTACATCTACAACCATTGCTTTTAAGATATCAGCAACAGCCATTGCATCATCAAACGTTTTTTGGAAATCTACAGCGTCTACTTTGTAGTAGTTAACTAAAGTGAAGTTATGGTATTCAAGAACTTCTTTTAATTTAGCTGCAAATAATTCAGGATTAAATAAATCGCCTACGCGTAAACCACGGCGAGCCACTTTATCTTCGTACGCAGGACCGATACCACGGCCAGTTGTACCAATTGGCTTATCGCCACGAGCAGTTTCGCGGGCTACATCTAATGCAACATGGAAAGGCAAGATTAGCGGACATGCTTCACTTATTAAAAGACGCTCGCGTACAGGTACGCCGCGTTCTTCAAGCATGCCAATTTCTCTCATTAGCGCTTCTGGTGATAAAACTACACCATTACCAATCACACATTTAACATTGTCACGTAATACACCCGATGGAATAAGGTGTAGAACCGTCTTTTCACCTTCGATAACTAAAGTATGACCCGCATTGTGGCCACCTTGATAACGAACTACTAAAGATGCTTTGTCTGTAAGGAGATCAACTACCTTACCCTTTCCTTCGTCACCCCATTGGGTGCCTAATACAACAACGTTTTTACCCATCGTAAATTCACTTAGAGAAAATTAGGACGAGATTTTACCAGAAAACTAAAGTAAAGATCACCCCTGTTCAGCTTATTTTTTCTGCGCGCATTTGTTATATCCAAATATTAGCTAATAACCACATAAATAACAGTGATTTAAAGCACTAGACTGTGTTTAACAAAAAGCCCCGCAAATGCGAGGCTTTTTAACTTTTAAATAATTAACGTAAAGCCTATTGAGCTTTAGCGCCTTTCATATATTGGAAGAAGTCGCTATCTGGTGAAAGCACCATAACGTCTTGCTTATTTTTAAAAGTCTTTTTGTAAGCCTCAAGCGAACGCACAAAACTAAAGAACTCAGGGTCTTTGTTATACGCGCTTGCATAGATGCCTGCGGCATCAGCATCGCCTTGACCACGTACAGAACGCGCATTACGCTCTGCATCGGCAAGCATTACTGTTACACGACGGTCAACACCCGCACGAATAGTCTCGGCTTTTTCCTGACCTTCAGAACGATGCTCTTTTGCAACAGCAGTACGCTCAGCGCGCATACGTTGGTAAATAGAGCTACTCACTTCTTGTGGTAGGTTGATTTGCTTAACACGTACGTCTAGTACTTCAATACCTAGCTCACGTGCACTTTCAGAAGCTTGTACTAACGCTTCTTCCATCAACTCGCTACGCTCACCCGATACAATTTCGCGAATTGTACGTGTACCAAAGTTTGTACGAAGACCATTATTTACTTTTTGTTTAAGTAGCGTTTCAGCATATTGCTTATCGCCACGGGCACGTAAGTAAAAAGCGCTAAAGTCATTAACACGCCATTTTACAAACGAATCAACAATTAAGTCTTTTTTCTCACTAGTAACGAAGCGATCCGGCGCACCATCTAGCGTTTGAATACGTGCATCAATGCGACGTACTTGGCTAAAAAATGGCACCTTAAATTGTAGGCCTGGGCCATATACAATCGCTTGATCGTCACTGTCTTTTTGTACTTTACTAAATAACATTACAATTGCTTTTTGCCCTTCAGGTACAACAAATACCGATGAAAAAGACATAACAATGGCAGCTAATAGTATTACTAAACTAAAGTTTTTCATTATGATTATCTCCCATCATTGAAGCGGTCGTTGTTAAAGCGGTCATTGCCACTATTAACAGAGCTATTGCGCGACGTATTTACTTTATTGCGTAAATCTTGAATATCACTAGAGCTTGGAAGTGCAACACGTGTTGCTGTCCCTTGCTTATCCATGATCTTATCAAGTGGTAAATAAAGCATATTATTACCGCCTTTAACATCAACCAATATTTTAGAACTACTCCCTAACACTTCTTCCATTGCATCAATGTATAAGCGCTCACGAGTAACTTCTTTAGCTGCTTGATATTCAGGTAATAGCTTTTCAAAACGAGCTACTTCACCTTGTGCTTCTAATGTAATACGCTCTTGGTAACCTTCCGCTTCTTGAGTCATACGCGTTACTTGACCACGAGCACGCGGTTCAATTTCACGAGCATATGCTTCTGCTTCACGAATGAAACGTTCTTCATCTTCTTGTGCAGCAATCGCATCATCAAATGCATCTTTAACTTCAGTTGGCGGACGAGAGTCTTTAAAGTTCACGTCAGTAACAATTAAACCTAAGTTATATGGTTCGATAATCTTATTAAGCTCATCCCATGTATTTTGACGAACAACCTCACGGCCATTAGTTAATACTTGGTCCATTTTTGCATGGCCCACAACGTAACGTAGTGCACTATCTAGTGCTTCTTCTAAGCTACTATCAGCGTTAGTTACGCTAAATTCATAAAGGTATGGGTCAATAACACGGTATTGCACCTGAAACTCAACGCTCACTACGTTTTCGTCTTCAGTAAGCATAAAACCAGAAGCCGATAATGAACGAACTGCTTCAATATCTACTGGGATTACCGTTTCAATAAACGTCATTTTCCAACGCAGACCAGGATCAGCAATTCGGTCATATTTACCAAATTGAAGAACCACACCACGCTCGGCTTCTTTAACCGTATAAATACCACTTAACGCCCATACAATAACGGCGATAATAAGTATGAATGAAATACCGGCTCCGCCAAGTCCACCGCCGCTACCATTGCCGGATTTTTTCCCGCCAAATAAGCCGCCGAACTTGTTACTAAACTTGCGGAACACCTCGTCTAAATCAGGTGGGCCTTGATCACGTCCGCCTTTATTATTCCACGGATCTTTGTCATTGCCATTATTACCCGGTTCATTCCAGGCCATAGCTATACTCCATTGTTATCTAAATAAATTAGGAAATTGTGTTAAATCTAACAAATCTACCGCGTTTCTCATACAAAAACCGACATTAAAACGTCAATTTTTAATTACGGTTGATAAAACCAGCAATTTCAGGACCAAATTCTTTAATTAAACGATTCCACTCAACCATTGGCATTCTAACATCTAACAGCCAATTACCTTGCTCATCAAAGCGTTCTTCATGTACTGCATTTAAACTAAACAATGCAGCCCTTAGGCGACCATACAATGGCGTAAGAAATAATGTTTCGTTAAACATCTTCTTAGCAAGCAGTTCACTAATAGCCTCACTAAGTAATTCACACCCTTCACCAGTCTGAGCGCTAAGCCATACTCTTATAGGTTGGCCTTCGTCATCTCGATCAATACGTGGGCTTACGTTATCCAGCGCATCAATTTTATTATAAATTAATAGCTGTGGTACTTCATCGGCTTCAATTTCTTTAAGCACCGATTGTACTTGTTCAATATTTTCTTGAAGACGAGAGTCTGCTGCGTCAATTACATGTAACTGTAAATCAGCTTCACGAGTTTCAGTTAGCGTTGCTTTAAAAGCAGCAACTAAGTCGTGCGGTAAATGACGAATAAAGCCCACTGTATCAGCTAAGATAACAGGACCAACATCACCTAATTCAAGCTTACGTAGAGTCGGGTCAAGCGTTGCAAACAACTGATCGGCCGCGTATACATCTGAATTCGTAATTCGATTAAATAATGTAGATTTACCCGCATTGGTATAGCCAACTAACGATACCGTAGGTATTTCGTTACGAGTACGAGCTCGCCTACCTTGTTCGCGTTGCACTGCTACTTTAGCTAAACGCGCACGGATATTTTGAATTCGGGCACGAAGTAATCGTCTATCTGTTTCAAGTTGGGTTTCACCAGGTCCACGTAAACCAATCCCGCCTTTTTGGCGTTCAAGATGGGTCCAGCCCCGAATTAATCGAGTCGACATATGGCGAAGTTGTGCCAATTCAACCTGCAGCTTACCCTCATGGGTACGTGCACGTTGGGCAAAAATATCAAGAATTAGTGTCGTTCTATCAAGCACACGACACTGACAAACACGCTCTAAGTTACGCTCTTGTGACGGCCTGAGTTGATGATTGAAAATTACGACATCTGCATTGTGGATTTTGACAATCTCAGCTATTTCTTCTGCTTTACCGGTACCGACGAATAGTTTCGGATGTGGTGCTTGACGGCTGCCTTGCACAACCGCCAAACTACTAACACCAGCAGAAGATACCAACATTTCTAATTCATGAAGATCTTCACGATCCCCTTCTTTAGGTAAGTCGATATGAACTAAAATTGCCTGTTCGCCGGATTCATAGCGGTCAAACAAACATTATGCTCCTAATTAAAAGTTACCAGCTTCTGGTTCTTCAGTGTCTTCACTCCCTTGAACTGCTTGGAAGTTAACTGCGCGAGCAGGGACAACTGTTGAAATTGCATGCTTATAAACCATTTGATTTACGGTGTTCTCTAGTAAAATAACAAATTGGTCAAATGACTGAATTTTGCCTTGTAATTTTATGCCATTTACCAAAAAGATTGATACTGGAATGCGCTCACGTCGTAGTGCATTCAAAAATGGGTCTTGTAACGATTGGCCTTTTGCCATGTTATTGTTCCTTCGTTCTAGGTGTTATTATAATTAAGTGGCTGAACTTATTTGATAAAAAACAATATTCAACTACTACTAGCTTAGCGAACTTACTACACGATGCAAGTTTTCTTCGTCACCCGTTGTTAACCAAGTAACATCAGGCCAGCTACGAAGCCACGTTAACTGACGTTTTGCCAATTGACGTGTTGCTGCGATGCCACGAAAAACCATTTCATCATGGCTTGTTTCACCCGCAAGGTAATCCCACATTTGTCTATAACCAACACAACGAATAGAAGGCATATTGGGGTGTAAATCCTTACGTAGATATAGGGTCGAAACTTCATTTTCAAACCCCTGATCAATCATTATTTTAAACCTTTCTTCAATTCGGCGATGTAATTCGCTACGTTCTTGCGGTGCAATCGCAAATTGATGAAAAGTATAAGGTAAAGCCGGCTGTTTTTGCTTTTGCAACTCAGTCATGGTCTTACCAGTTAACCTGTAAACCTCTAAAGCTCGGTTAATCCTTTGTGAGTCATTCTCACTTATTTTTTCGGCTGCTTTTGGGTCAACTTTAACTAATTCTTTATATAAATGAGGCCAGCCAAATTCTTTAGCTTGTGCTTCTAGCTCTGATCTTATTACTGTATCTGCTTCAGGCAAAGGCGATAAACCATCAATTAAAGATTTAAAGTACAACATTGTACCTCCAACCAATACAGGCACTTTACCTTGTCTATGAAATTCGTCAATTTTTTGTACTGCATCGCGCCTAAAATCAGCAACTGAATATGTTTCACTCGGGTCAAGTAAGTCGATCAGATGATGCGGAGCTTTAGCAAGTTCTTCTGCATCAGGTTTTGCAGTACCAATGTTCATATCTTTATACACTAACGCTGAATCAACGCTGATTATTTCTGTATTTAAATGCTCGCACAGTGAGATTGCCAATGCTGTTTTACCAGCAGCAGTTGGACCCATTAAAAATATGACTGGTAAATTACTCAACACTGATACCTTAATCTAATTGCATTAAATAGTGATTTAGCTCTATTTTAACTGCTTTTTCGCGTAAGCGTTCAATAGTTTGCGGATTATTTTGTAAGCGCATTTGTTGCGCTAAAAACACATTGCTTAAATAAAACCGGGGGGGTACACATTTTATCTGCCACTCTAACCAATTCTCTATATTTTCAAGCCCTGCTTTACACCCATCAAGTAGCTCACCTATCGCTGTACTTACATCAAGTAAATATAAGCACGCTGGCAATTTTTTAACCATTACAAACTGTTTTTCTATTACGAGTTCAAAACCAAGTAAAGTAAACCACGATTGCTGAGCTTCTATAAGTAAGCAATCTTCTTTTGATAAGTTTACTCTTACGGGCAGCAAAAGAGCTTTCCCTTCTAAACTTCCGGACTCTTTAATTTGATTATGCCAATCATCTACCAATGCATATTTGAAATGTGAGCAATACAATTGCTGCTCAACACTAAATACACACGCACCTTCATTAACACTGATGATTGAAACTGTCTTTAAAACATTATGCGCAGACTCTAACTGGTGTTGTGCTACAGGTATGTTTGCTACATTATCAAAATGCGCAGCGTGTTGCTCACTCACACCTTGATAAAACGCGTTTACATCATGATGGCTTGTACTTGGTGTAGCACGGTATGCCCCGCCACCGCCAACACTTCTAGTACCTGATGACGAACTACCAGCACTTCCTGAGTAAGAGGGCTGTAATTGCGATTTAGGGTAATCAAATACTCCATCCGCTTTTGTATCATTAGAACTACTATGCGCTGACCCCATAAACACAGGCGCAGATTCCATCTCAGAGCTAAGCGGTTCATTCGTAAACTCACCTTGCAGCGGCACTACCACTTGCTTAATAGCCTGTAATATAAAGTCATGAATTAAGCGCCCTTGATGAAAACGCACTTCATGCTTAGCTGGATGAACATTTACATCAACCTGCCGAGGGTCTATATCAATATAAATGACAAAACCGGGTAATTCTTGTGTTCCACTTACTTCTTCAAATGCCTGGCGTATAGCATGCAGAATAAGTTTATCGCGCATCATACGATTATTAACATAAGTATACTGAGTCGTATTAGCTGAACCTACAGGTAGCACCCAACCATGCAGCTGTAAGCCACCCTCTCCTGATTGAATATGCAAACCTTGCTCAGCAAAAGCCTTACCTGCAACTTGCGCTACACGTGTAATAGCCTGAGAGGGATCTGTCTTCGCACGATACTGCCTTACTACTTTTTCGTTGTGAGTTAGTGTAATAGAGACATCAAAGCGACTAAGCGCAATACGCTTTATCAACTCATCAATATGGCTAAATTCAGTTTTTTCGGTACGCAAGAATTTACGACGAGCTGGGGTGTTAAAAAATAAATCTTTTACTTCAATGGTTGTGCCATCAGGGTGCGCTACTGGCTTTACTTGCACGGCCATATCGCGACCTTCAGCAAATGCTTGCCAAGCAGCTTCTTGATCTTTTGGTTTTGAGCTCAGCGTTAAACGCGATACAGAGCTAATTGACGCAAGCGCTTCTCCCCTAAAACCAAGTGAACAAATATTTTCAAGGTCATCTAGAGATTTTAATTTACTCGTAGCGTGACGAGAAAGCGCGAGCGTTAGCTCATCTTTACTTATCCCTGAACCGTTATCACGTATACGAATAAGCTTATGACCGCCACGCTCTATATCTATCTGAATACGTGTAGCGCCAGCATCTAAACTGTTTTCGACTAGCTCTTTTACTACCGACGCTGGGCGCTCAACCACTTCGCCTGCGGCAATTTGGTTAGCTAAACGCGCGGGTAATATTTCAATATTCATGAGATTTCCTAGCAAGCATTGCGCTAATAATAATGACTAACTTTGTGGTATATCGAGCTCTTGCCCAATAAACAAAGTATTAGAGCTAAGCTTATTAACTTGTTTTAATTCAGTGACTGTAATGCCATAGCGACTCGCCAACATACTTAAAGATTCACCCGGGCGTACCTTGTGCTTTGTTGGATATTGCGACTTTAATTTAGCAAATAAAGAGTCATCAGGTGGATTTTTTAAATAGTAATTTTTAATTGAAGTAAATATAGCTTTAGCCAAACGCTCTTGATGGTTAGCACTTTTAAGCAGCTTTTCTTCTCGTGGGTTAGATATAAACCCTGTTTCTACTAAAATTGATGGGATATCTGGTGATTTAAGTACAGCAAGACTCGCATGTTGGGGATCTTTCTTATGCAACTTAGCAACTTTACGTAGCTCTTTAACCACTTCGTCAGCTACGTTTAAGCCGGTTTTCATAGAGTGATCCATCGACATATCAAGTAATGCTTGCGCTAAGTATTTTTCGTTAGCGGCATCTTTCATTACATCCGCAGCGCCACCTAAAAGCTCAGAGTGCTTTTCTTTATCTTCTATCCATTTACCTATCTCTGAATTAGCACGCCTTAACGACAACACCCAAACAGAGGCACCATTTGGTCCCGGGCTCGTAAATGCATCAGCATGAATAGAGACAAAAAAGTCGGCCTTTTTTTCACGAGCACGATTGGTACGCGTATTAAGTTTTACAAAGTAGTCACCGCTTCGTACCATGCGCGAAATCATCCCACGTTCGCCATCAATCATGCGCTCTAAACGTTTTGCAATTTGCAGTGTTACTGTTTTTTCGTACGTGCCAGATGGACCAATTGAACCTGGATCTTCGCCGCCATGACCCGCATCAATTGCAATTACAATATCGCGTTCTTGGCTTAACTGGCGATTTTTAGCTGCTGTTTGAGCAGGAGAAACAACTGTGGCAGCTTGGCTTTTATTGTATAAATCAACAACGAGTCTGTTTTTATAAGGGCCTGTAGGCGCTAAAGCAAATACAACTGGCTTTACTGGTGCGTTTAATTCAAACACTAACCGAACACTGTGCTTATTTTTAGGTTTTGAGTAGCGTAGCTTGCTCACTATTTGATGTTTTGGTGGTACACCTGGTAGTATTTTTAACTCGTTAGTGTTTTCTAAATCAATTACTAAGCGGCTTGGGTTTTTAAGCATGAAATAGCTAAAGTCAGGCTTATCATTTAAATCAAATACCACACGCGTACTATCAGGGGACGGCCATACGCGTACACTATTAATTGTATTTTTGGCCCACAGCGGCAAGCTTATGGTAATAACCATAAGGTAAATAAAGAGTTTAACTACACCTCGGCTCATTTGATAATTACTGCCTTAACTATATTATTATTTGTTATTTAGTTTTTCGACAATTGCTACACCACGCTCACTGGCGCTATTAATAACAATTTTACGTTCGTTACCCATATAGCTTAGAGTAATATCTAAATCAGGCACAGGAATAAATTCACCACCTTTTTCTGGCCACTCAACAACGCAAATTGCATCTGGTGAAAAATAATCGCGTATTCCCATGTATTCTAGTTCTTCAGGGTCACCTAAGCGGTATAAATCAAAATGATAAACATTTGCGCGCTCGAGTTCATAAGGTTCAACAAGTGTATACGTTGGGCTTTTAACTTTGCCTGCATGACCAAAGCCTTGCACTACACCTCGTGTAAATGTTGTTTTACCAGCGCCTAAATCACCATGTAAATAAATAACCGCACCTTGCTCTATAATATCAGCAACGCAATTACCCATTGCGACCGTGGCTACTTCATCAGTCAAATGAAATTCAAAACTACGCGTCATTACTACCTCAAAAATTCATTCAAAAGCGCATATTTGCTAATCATACCAGAATATTAATTTAAGGCGATAAATTGAAGTTTTAGACATAAAAAAACAGATAAGCTGATAATGAAAGTTGTGTATGGATGTCTATTTTCGATACTTTGAAGCTGTATCATTGTAATAAAATAAGGTAAGTGAGTTCTCAGACTAAAAGATAGTAAAAGAAAAGTAACACCACGAATTAGATGACCCCATATTGGCATTAAATTAACTGAGATATGTAAGTTTATTATCTAACTTCTTCTGATTCAGTAGATGGCTCTGCTAGCAAAAAAGTAACTGGTACATGAAACTCTCACTACTCCCCAAGATAACTTTGTATTTTCAGATAGAAGACTAATCCAGGTGACCCGCTCATCCTAGTTTACTGTTTGCAGGTGCTTTAAAAACAAAAAGCCCCAGCTAATGCCGGGGCTTTTTTACAAAACTAACTTAATTAAAAATTAAGCTTGTTTTGGACTAGAAATAACGTCTACTAAAGTCCAAGATTTATTCTTAGAAATCGGTGCGCATTCACGGATAGTAACTACGTCACCCGCTTTTGCTGTGTTATTTTCGTCATGTACGTGTAACTTAGTCGTACGTTTAATGAATTTCCCATAGATTGGGTGCTTCACGTAACGTGCGATAGCGATAGTGAAAGATTTTTCCATCTTGTCGCTGATTACACGGCCTTGAAGAGTACGAATTTTATCGCTCATTATTGACCTGCCTTCTGGTTAATAACTGTTTTTACACGCGCGATATCGCGGCGTACTGTTCTTAGCGTGTGTGTCTGAGCTAACTGACCAGTGCTAGCTTGCATGCGCATATTAAATTGCTCACGAAGTAGTCCTAGAAGTTCAGCATTAAGCTCTTCTACGCTTTTGTCTTTTAGTTCGCTAGCTTTCATCACATTACCGTCCGAGTTACGAAAGTTGTTTTGAATGGCAATTTACGAGCAGCAAGGTCGAATGCTTCACGAGCAAGCTCTTCTGAAACACCTTCCATTTCGTAAAGTACTTTACCAGGCTGAATTTCAGCAACCCAATATTCAACAGAACCTTTACCTTTACCCATACGAACTTCAAGAGGTTTTTCTGTAATCGGTTTGTCAGGGAAGACACGAATCCAGATTTTACCTTGACGTTTCACGTGACGCGTCATAGCACGACGAGCTGCTTCGATTTGACGAGCAGTCATACGGCCACGGCCAGTTGCTTTCAATCCGAAAGTACCGAAGCTTACTTTGTTACCGTTTTGCGCTAAACCGCGGTTGCGGCCTTTGTGCATTTTACGGAATTTTGTACGTTTTGGCTGTAACATTAGTCGCTACCTCTACTTAGCACTTTTCTTGGCTTTCTTTGGTGCGCGTTTAGCTGGCTTCTCTTGCTCTTGTACTAGTGGTAAACCACCAATAACTTCGCCTTTGAAGATCCAAACTTTAACACCAATGATACCATAAGTGGTTAAGGCTTCAGAAGTTGCGTAATCGATATCAGCACGAAGAGTATGTAGAGGTACACGACCTTCACGATACCATTCTGAACGTGCGATTTCAGCGCCGCCAAGACGACCGCTAACTTCAACTTTAATCCCTTTAGAACCGATGCGCATTGCATTTTGTACCGAACGCTTCATAGCGCGACGGAACATAACACGACGTTCTAGTTGAGAGGCAATGCCGTCTGCTACTAGTTGTGCATCTAGTTCTGGTTTACGTACTTCAGAGATATTAATCTGAGCAGGTACACCAGCGATTTTAGTTACCGCTTGACGTAATTTTTCTACGTCTTCGCCTTTTTTACCGATAACAACACCCGGACGAGCCGTATGAATTGTTACACGGATTGATTTTGCTGGACGCTCAATAACGATTTTAGACACAGAAGCCGTTTTCAATTCCTTAGTAAGGAATGTACGAACTTTGTGATCGCCAAAAAGCTGTGCAGAGAAATCTTTTGAACTCGCGTACCAGGTAGAAACCCAAGGTTTAGATATACCTAGGCGAATACCAGTAGGATGAACTTTTTGTCCCATTACTTATACTCCTAGCTATCTGAAACCATAACAGTGATATGGCTTGTACGCTTAAGGATGCGGTCTGCGCGTCCTTTAGCACGAGGCATAATACGTTTCATTGTAGGACCATCGTCCACAAAGATCGTTGTTATACGAAGCTCATCAATGTCAGCACCTTCGTTATGCTCTGCGTTAGCAATAGCAGACTCAAGTACTTTCTTAACTAATACAGCCGCTTTCTTAGGGCTGTACGCCAGGATTTCTAGTGCGCGATCTACAGGTAACCCGCGGATCTGATCTGCAACTAGACGTGCTTTTTGCGCCGAACCAGAGGCGAATTTATGTTTAGCTAATGCTTGCATTTATCTTCCCCTCTTATCGTTTCTTCGCTTTCTTATCCGCAGCATGGCCACGGTAAGTGCGAGTTGGTGCAAATTCACCTAGTTTGTGACCGATCATTTCGTCAGAAACGAAAACTGGTACGTGCTGGCGACCATTATGGACAGCAATGGTCAATCCGATCATGTTAGGTATGATCATTGAACGACGGCTCCAAGTTTTAATTGGCTTTTTCTCACCGCTTTCCAAAGCTTTCTCTACCTTCTTCAGCAAGTGTAGGTCTATAAAAGGACCCTTCTTGAGAGAGCGTGGCATGGCTATTCCTCAATATTACTTAGTACGACGACGTACTATAAATTTATCCGTACGCTTGTTCTTACGCGTCTTCGCACCTTTAGTCGGTTTACCCCATGGAGACACAGGATGACGACCACCAGATGTACGACCTTCACCACCACCGTGTGGGTGATCTACCGGGTTCATGGCAACACCACGAACTGTCGGACGAATACCACGCCAGCGATTTGCACCTGCTTTACCAAGTGAACGAAGCATATGCTCAGCATTGCCTACTTCACCTAGAGTCGCACGACAATCAGATTCAACTTTACGAACTTCGCCTGAACGAAGACGTAATGTTACATACTGACCATCACGAGCAAGGATTTGAACGTATGCACCAGCAGAACGTGCGATTTGAGCACCTTTACCTGGTTTTAATTCTACGTTGTGAACAGTCGAACCTACAGGCATATTACGCATTGGTAATGCATTACCAGGCTTGATTGGTGCATCAACACCAGACTGGATTGCATCGCCAGCTTTTAAGCCTTTAGGTGCGATAATGTAACGACGCTCACCGTCTGCATATAATACAAGAGCGATGTTTGCGCTACGATTTGGATCGTATTCTAAACGTTCAACAGTAGCTGGAATGCCATCTTTAGTACGTTTAAAATCGATTAAACGGTAGTGTTGTTTATGACCACCACCGATATGACGAACCGTAATACGACCATTGTTATTACGACCACCTGATTTAGAGTTTTTCTCTAAAAGTGGTGCGTATGGCTTACCCTTATGTAGATCAGAGTTAACCACTTTAACTAGGTGACGACGGCCCGCAGAAGTAGGCTTACACTTTTGAAGTGCCATAATTCTATCCCCTTATTACTCGGCGCCGCCGACAAAGTCTAGCTCGCTGCCTTCTTTAAGAGTAACGTAAGCTTTCTTCCAGTCGCTACGACGACCGAAACGTGCGCCAGTACGTTTTGTTTTACCCTTAACGTTAAGTGTGCGAACACCAGTTACTTCTACTTCAAAAAGCTTCTCAACTGCTACTTTAATTTCAGCTTTAGTTGCGTCATTTACTACTTTAAAAACAATAGTATTGTTTTCTTCAGCAGCAATTGTGCTTTTTTCAGAGATATGTGGAGCAAGGATCACTTTTAAAAGACGTTCTTCGCGAATCATGCTAGCGCCTCCTCAAGTTGCTTAACAGCAGCGGCTGTAATAAGTACCTTATCGAAAGCAATTAAGCTTACAGGATCGATACCAGCTACATCACGTGTGTCAACCTTATAAAGGTTACGTGCCGATAAGAAAAGATTTTCATCTACTTCTTCAGTCACGATAAGAACATCTTTAAGCTCAAGTTCTTTAAGCTTAGCAACTAGTTCTTTAGTTTTTGGTGCTGCTAGAGCAAAACTTTCAACAACGATTAAACGCTCTTGACGAACTAATTCAGATAAGATGCTTTTAATCGCACCACGGTACATTTTACGGTTTACTTTTTGGCTGTGGTCTTGTGGTTTAGCTGCAAAGCTAACGCCACCTGAACGCCAAATTGGGCTACGGATTGTACCGGCACGTGCACGGCCAGTACCTTTTTGAGCCCATGGTTTTTTACCACCACCGCTTACTTCAGAACGTGTCTTCTGAGCACGAGTACCTTGACGAGCACCTGCTGCGTATGCAACAACTACTTGATGTACTAATGCTTCGTTAAACTCACGTCCAAAAGTAGCTTCAGAAACTTCAAGACCGCCAGAAGCGTCTTTAATTGCTAATTCCATCACTAAATCTCCAGGACTTATGCTTTAACAGCTGGTTTAACGATAACGTCACCGCCAATAGCTCCAGGTACTGCACCCTTAACTAAAAGCAAATTACGCTCAGCGTCAACGCGAACTAGTTCTAAGTTTTGAGTCGTTACACGCTCAGCACCCATATGACCGGCCATTTTCTTACCTTTAAACACCTTACCAGGTGATTGGTTTTGACCGATTGAACCAGGAGCACGGTGAGATAGAGAGTTACCATGTGTAGCGTCTTGCATGCTGAAATTCCAGCGCTTAACACCACCTTGGAAACCTTTACCTTTAGAAGTACCGGTTACGTCAACCTTGTTGATTTCGTTGAATAATTCAACAGTAAGCTCAGCGCCTACTTCAAAATCGCCTTCACCACCGTTAAGGCGGAATTCCCACAGACCGCGACCCGCTTCAACACCAGCTTTAGCGAAATGACCCGCTTTAGCTTTGTTTACACGACTTGCTTTTTTAGTGCCTGCGGTTACTTGAAGCGCGTTATAACCGTCTGTTGCGTCAGATTTGATCTGAGCAATGCGGTTAGGTGTCGCTTCAATAACTGTCACAGGGATAGATACACCATCTTCAGTGAAGATTCGTGTCATACCCACTTTACGACCGACTAGACCTAATGCCATTTTCCTAAAACCTCTCTAATCTTTCGATTAACCCAGGCTGATTTGAACATCAACACCAGCAGCAAGATCTAAACGCATAAGCGCGTCTACAGTCTTGTCAGTTGGTTCTACGATGTCTATCAGACGTTTATGGGTGCGGATCTCGTACTGATCACGCGCATCTTTATTAACGTGCGGTGAAGTTAGTACAGTAAAACGTTCAAAGCGTGTAGGTAGTGGGATTGGACCACGTACTTGTGCGCCAGTGCGTTTCGCAGTTTCCACGATTTCTGCCGTTGATTGGTCAATCAAACGGTGGTCAAAAGCTTTTAGGCGAATACGAATGCGTTGATTTGACATTCTTAACCTCAATATAAAGAGCATATAAAAGAGCATAAAAAAACGACCGAAACAATCTTAAAACTTAAGATGTCGGCTGTTTGATTATATCTACGTTGAGTTCCAAATCGGAACTCCTGTTTATTAGCTTGAAATCCAAGCTTAATTTATCCTTTCTAGTTCCCAGAGGAATTTTGAAAGCCTGCGTATTATAGAGGTATTGGTGATAAATGCAACAACTATTTAGAAACAATACAATGCCTATAAATTTGATTAAATAAGCACCCATACATGCTTACTAGCTATACTTGAACTAATACCTCTACTGTTAGTCAATAAACAAGTTAACACCTTAATTACGCAAACTAAGGGATTTTTAGATATTATGGTATCCTACTGCGCTAATTTTGCCCTTAATACTCTCAATATGGTGAGTCGATGCGTATTTTTAATTATTGTTTAAATGTTATGTCTGCTGGATTTAGCCGCTTATTTGTAAAAAGCAAAGTGCTGCCAGAAAATCCGATTAAACAGTATGATCTAAACCCTGAGTACCCTACATTTTATATAGTGCGTTTAAATTCACGATTTGATTTAGCGGCTCTCGCACATGCGTGTAAAAAAAATGGTCTACCTAGCCCAACCGAAGAGCAAGTATTAGGTAACCAAGATTTAGACCGTTTTATTGGTATTAAAAATCCACCGCCACTGTTTGGTGATGAAGCTAAGCCAACCAATGCTTTAGCTCAAGGTAAACAAATTATTGAATACCTAATACAAAGTGGGCAGCAAAACGTACAAGTGGTTCCGGTTACTATTTTATGGGGTCGCGACCCGGGTAAAGAAAAGCCGGGGCTACGCACTTTAATTACGCACTCTCTAACTCCTAGCTGGTTTAGAAAGTTTTTTGTGGTGTTGTTTTCAGGACGCGACAACTTTATTCGCTTTAGCCAACCACTCGACTTATCGCTTTTAGTCAATGAAAAAGCCGATGTAAGCGAGTTACCACATAAATTATTACGTGTAGCACGTGTTCACTTTAAGCGCCAAAAGCTAGCTGCTACAGGCCCTAAAATGCCCTCTCGTGAACAATTATTTAATTCATTATTAGCGTCACCTACAATAAAAAAAGCAATTCAAGATGAAGCTAAAGCTAAAAACATTAGCCAAACAGAAGCCCGCCAAAATGCACTTAAGCTACTTGATGAGATAGCTGCTAATTACTCTGAAGCAATGATACGTGTGGCCGAGCGATTTTTAACTTGGTTGTGGAATAAGCTCTATAACGGTATTGATATTAAACACGCAGAACAAATTCATGAACTAACAGATAAAGGCCATGAAATAATCTATATGCCTTGTCATCGCAGTCATATGGATTACTTACTGCTTACTTACTCTATTTATCATTTAGGCTTAGTTCCACCACATATAGCTGCAGGTATAAATCTTAACTTTTTCCCTGCCGGTGGCATATTTAGACGCTCTGGGGCATTTTTTATTCGTCGCTCGTTTGCAGGCAATAAACTTTATTCTGCCATATTCAAAGAGTATTTAAGCCAACTGTTTATTAAAGGTTACTCTGTTAAGTTTTACACGGAAGGCGGTCGAAGCCGAACTGGGCGCTTACTTCCACCTAAAACAGGTATGCTATCTATGACATTACAAGCAATGCTGCGCGGAATAGACAGACCAATATCTATCGTTCCTGTGTACATTGGCTACGAGCACGTAATGGAAATTAACACCTACCTTAAAGAGCTAGATGGAAAAGATAAAAAAGGCGAATCTATATTTGGTATTTTTAAGGCAATCAAAAACCTTAAAAACTACGGTCGTGGTAATTTAAACTTTGGTGATCCAATCTCGATTAACCAATACTTAAACGATAACCAACCTGATTGGCGTGATTCAATACACCCTACCGATGTACAAAAGCCACAATGGTTAGCGCCACAAGTAACTAAACTTGCCGACCAAGTAATGGTTAAAATTAATAATGCGGCGGCGCTTAATGCGGTTAACTTACTAGCGATGATATTGCTGGTTAACGATAAACAAGCATTGAGTAAACCAAAGCTATTAGCACAACTTGATTTTTATCTGCGCTTACAGCGCGATGCAAGCTATAGCGATAAAGTAACCGCGCCAGACGAAACACCAGAGCAATTACTAACGCATGCATTAAAGCTGAATAAGTTTGAAGTTATCAGTGATGAATTTGGCGAAATTATTACTATTAGCGATAAAGAAAAAGTACTGTTTAATTACTACCGAAACAATATTTTGCACTTATTTGCAGTACCAAGCTTAATTGCACTACATCTATTTAAACAACACAGCACAACTATTGAGCAATGCCAGCAACTTGTAAAAACATTTTATCCATTATTTGCTAAAGAATGGTATTTACAGCCTCTTGATGAAAACTATATAACGCGTATTTTAGCTAACTTTGCTGATCAAAATTTAATTGAGTTTGATGGCGATAACATTCATATAACGAACAGTAATGACTGCTTAGCTAAGCTAGAAATGCTTGGACGAGCACTTAGTTTTACTCTACAACGTTACGCTATTGTGATTGGTTTTATTCAAACAAGTGATGGCATTGAAAAAGCAGAATTAGAACGAGAGAGCCAAGTGCTTGCACAGCGTTTAGGCACACTGCATGGTATTAAAACACCTGAATTTTTTGATAAAAAAGTACTTGTTAGTTTTATCGAGAACTTACGTGGCGAGTCGTTAATAACAGAGGGTGATAAAGGCTTAGTAGGCAGTACACAACTTTGCGAAACCTACGCACACCTTAAAACATTACTGCCAGCACGCGTCTGGCAGTCAATCAGCGATATAGTACAAGATCAGTGTAACTAGTACTATATCTATAAAAGGGGTTAGCGCTGACGCATAACCCCTTCTTGCATTGTTGAGGCAACCAAGTTGCCTTGGCGATCAAAAAACTGCCCGCGTACCAAACCACACCCATTACTCGCACTTGGACTATCAATTGAATACAAAATCCAATCATCCATTCTAAATGGGCGATGAAACCACATTGCATGATCAATAGTAGCTACTTGCATATTTGGCTGCATAAACGATACACCATGAGGCTGCAATGCTGTTGGTAAAAACTCAAAGTCAGAGGCATACGCTAATAAGTAATTGTGGATGCGCTGATCGTCTGGCATTTCACCATTAGCTTTAAACCAAATATGCTTTACCGGCTCCATAACTTCTGGTTTAAACGGGTTATGAAAAGTAACTGGTCGCATTTCAATTGGCATTTCACGCGTAAACTTATTACGGATGACTTCAGGGATATGCGAAGCGTTATCTTGATAAAACTCAAGTGATGAGCGTAACTCTTCAGGTGCGGGTACATCAGGCATTGTTGCTTGATGCGACAAACCATTTTCTTCACCCTGAAACGACGCTGTCATATAAAAAATTGGCTTACCGTACTGAATCGCTTTTACTCGGCGAGTACTAAAGCTCTTTCCATCGCGAATAGTTTCGACATCATAAACAATCGGTTTAGCTGGATCGCCTGGGCGTAAAAAGTAAGAATGTAATGAATGAACTATACGCCCCTCAGGTAGAGTTTCTTTAGCGGCAGAAAGCGCCTGCCCCATAACTTGACCGCCAAACACAGCACCAAAGCCTAAATCTTGGCTTTGTCCTCGATATAAACCTTGCTCAATTTCTTCAAGTGTTAACAACGACAATAAATCATCTAATACTTGGCTCATTACTTCTTCCTCATTACCCTAGTATCCAAATGATACTATACAATAGTGGGAAGTAAATATTTGTTAGGAATACTGTTATGGCTTACTGGCTATTTAAAACTGAACCCGATGCGTTTTCATTAGATGATTTAAAAAACGCACCAAAACAAACGACTCTTTGGGAAGGCGTGCGTAATTACCAAGCGCGAAACTTCATGCGTGATGGCGTTAAGCTCGGTGATTCAGTGATGATTTACCATTCAAGCTGTAAACACGTAGGTGTAGCGGGTATTGCCGAAGTGACACACGATGCCTACCCAGATCCTACTCAGTTTGATTTAAGTAGCGACTATTACGATGCAAAAGCCACCAGCGACAAACCACGCTGGGTTGTTGTTGAGGTTACTTACCAAAGCCATTTAAAAAAATTAATTAGCCTTAAAGATATTAAAGCCAATAATAATATTACTGAAATCGCACTTAAAAAAGGCGGACGACTATCAATAATGCCTGTTACTAAAAATGACTGGGATGAAATAATCAAAATGGCGCAGTAACACCCTCTCGGTTTGACCTAATTTCATTGAGTTTGATATGATCTATGCTGACTTATAGCTGGAGGATTAATGAAATTACTGTATTGGTTAGATGAATGGTTAACTCTCCCGCGCAATGAGCAACAAACTCGATTACCCATGACGGGTAGTGATTTACTCGGCGATGTATTTGTTAAGTATGATTTTGTTGACGTTAATAAGCCCCTGCTTTTTACCTTTTCACCCGCAGGCACTAACGTGCAAGAGCAAGATCTCAATCCTGATTTTGCACCATGGGGTTATCACTTAGCTCAAAAACAAAACGTAAACGTAATCGCTTTTCAGCATTTAGGTAAAAGTAATTGGTTTCGTAATCGTAATTTAATCTTTTTTCTCGAGCAATTATCAACATTACTTACGCCGTTTAATTGTCGATTAGGCTATGGCTTAAGCCGTGGCGGATTTGCTGTTGGCGCTTTTGCTAAACTATTAAAGCTAAACCAAGTACTGTTCTTTCACCCGGTAAGTACTAAAAATAAAGAATTAGTACCGTGGGATGACCGCTCTAGTACCGATATAGCTCAGCAGTTTGACTGGCAACAAGATTATCACGATCTAGATTTAGGAGATGCCCAAGGCTATATTATTTACGATCCTACTAATCGTATAGACCGAATGCACGCCAAGCGCTATAAGCAGTTAACTCACTTGCGAGTATTTGGTATGGGACATGGCACACACGCTACATATTTGAATAAGTTTGGGTTTTATAAGCAAGTAGCCGTTGATTTCATTCAACATCAGCAAATCGATATTGCACAGTTTCGCCTGCAAACCAAAACCTTACGCTTAAAAGAAGATTATTATCAAAGTCTCAATACGGCTAATGCAGACTCCCCCCATCGTTTAGCATTATTGAGTACAGCGCATAAAATTTTAGCTGATGAAAAAGAAGTGTATGTACAAGAGCATCAAGCAAAAATTGATATTCAGCCATTAATAGATGTGGCACTTAAGCACCAAGATGAGCACCCTAATGATGCTATTCAGCTATTAGAAGTCGCCCAGCAACTTCTACCTGACGACCCTCTAATTGAGCATAAACTCAAACAGTTGGAAGAGTAATTATTCCAACGAAAACGGCTATAAAGGCTAATTACTCTATTTAGCCTTTTTCTTTTTGTGCCTATGCTTGGGCACAATGGTAAAGTACATCATTAAACCTAACCAAGAAAATATAATGATTCCCATTAGCCAGCCATTCTTTTCATGACCCTGTGTACGCTTACTGTTAAGTACAATAACGACAGGTAATATGTAAGCACTTAAAACAACAATTAAAAATACAACTTCATTCATTACTTTTCTAGGCTCGACCAGTCTACTTCACTACTTAATACTCGATCTACCGATATATAGTGCAAAATATCGCCTTCACTTACTTTGTAATCTAATGGTGGGTTTAAATCCATATTTTGCGCACTTAAATTATGGGCAACACCTAACAGTATTGCATCATGCTCAAGCTTAAAATGATGAAACAAAGTACCAAACTCCATATCTTTGCAGCCACTTGGTACTTTCAAGCTAAATTGTGTATCGCCGTGCAAAGTAGATAGCAGCTCCTCTTGCACACGGCTCGAACCTGGATCTTGCATTGAGCGTACGAGTATCTCAGCTGATTTTGCACTACTACACTCTACATTTTGGCAATGCTCTAACATCATCTCAACTTTGGTTTCATCCAAAAAGTGAGCACTTATATGACAATCATCTTTTACTAAGCGACTAATGCGCAGGGCTGTTGTAAATGTCTGATCGTCATCTTGACCATCAATAATCACTTTATCAGCACTACGAATAGCTACCCGCTCTAGTTCAGCTAAATTAGTGAAGCTCGTTAAACGTGCAAAATCAACGCTTTCGTTAGCTAAAAAAGGATGATCCATTTGCTCTGTTACCGCGAGTAAAATACGACGGTCAGTACGTTTCGTATCTGCCAAAATGTAATCAATCATCTTTTTTGTACGAGTGCCGTGCCAACCAAAAATAATAATATGGTGGTTACTGTGGGCAAAGTTTTTATCACCAGTCATAGCGCGCCTAATTAAGTAAGTAACAGTTTGTCCTGCTTTTCCTAGCAAAACACCAAATAAAGCTAAACCAAATGGAATTTGTATTAATGCAACCACCCAACGACCAAGATCAGTAGTTGGACTAAAGTCACCATATCCCACTGTTGATGTTGTTACTGTGTAATAGTAAAAAAAGGTAGTAAGCGAGGTTAACGCTTTCTCATTCGCTATAAATAGTAAGCTCCATGTTAATAGCATATGAGTCAAAATAGCTAATGCCACTGCTTGCCAACTCAACTGATCTATATGAGCGCGAACAAGTAACGCTAGCCTTTTAAATATCACCGGCATAATACAAAGTCTTCGTTAGTAAATTATCTATAAACAGTACGTTACTGTAAGCGATGCTTTTAAGCAATGTTTAAGCTTTTAACCGCAAATATTAGACTAAATGCTGTTTGCCAATGGTGATTTTTCATGATTAATTAGCGTTAAAATAATAACCAAAACAGTTGTGCTTATGCTTAACAAAATAGCCCGCCCTTTTACTAAAATTGTAGAGCGTTATCTTCCCGACCCTTTTATATTTGTAATTTTACTTACAATAATTACCCTTGTCAGTGCGAGCTTATTTACAACCGCAACTAACATTGAAGTATTACAAGCGTGGGGAGGTGGGTTTTGGAACTTATTAAGTTTTGCTATGCAAATGCTACTAGTGTTAATTACAGGCTATATGTTGGCAAGTACGCCACCTATAAGTAAGTTATTAGAAAAACTAGCAACATTTGCAAGCACCGCACCTAAAGCAATTATATTGGTAACGCTTATTTCGCTTTTAGCGAGCTGGATAAATTGGGGATTTGGCTTAGTTATTGGTGCTCTTTTTGCCAAAGCAATTGCTAAACATACTCGTGTAGATTATCGATTATTAGTAGCCAGCGCTTACTCAGGTTTTGTTGTATGGCATGGCGGATTAGCCGGTTCGATTCCTTTAACTATCGCAACCGATAGTCACTTTTCAGAGGCCAGCATTGGTATTATTAGTACAGAGCACACTTTATTTGCGGGCTTTAATATAGCCATATTAGTTGGTTTATTCATTATTATGCCGCTCGTTAATCGCTATATGCTGCCAAGCGAGCAAGAAAGCGTATATATCGACCCAGCTCTTTTACAAGAGACAACACCTAAGCCCACAACAATAACCAGACCCGCCCAACATTTAGAACAAAGTAAACTACTCGGTATGACAATTGGCTTATTAGGTTTGGCATATTTAGGTTATTACTTTTTTATTGCTGGCGGAAACTTAAACCTTAATAGCGTTATTGCCGTATTTTTGTTTTTAGCTATTACGCTGCATCAAACACCCCATAATTTACTTAACAGTCTGCAACAAGCAATTCCAAGCGGGGCTGGCATTGTTATTCAATTTCCTTTTTATGCCGGCATCATGGCGGTAATGGTTGATAGCGGATTAGCACAACAGATATCACGTGGCTTTATTGCCGTTGCAGATGCTGATAGCTTGCCATTTTTTAGTTTTATAAGTGCAGGACTCGTTAATATGTTTGTACCCTCTGGCGGTGGCCAATGGGCTGTACAAGCACCCATTGTAATACCCGCAGCGCAAGAGCTAGGCGCCGATATATCTCGCGTTGCAATGGCTGTTGCGTAGGGTGATGCGTGGACTAATTTAATTCAACCTTTTTGGGCATTACCAGTCCTTGCTATCGCAGGCTTAAAAGCAAAAGATATTATGGGATTTTGTGTTGTGCAGTTGTTTGTAACTGGGGTTTTTATATCGCTGGTATTGAGCTTTTATTAAATGTAAACATAATAAAAAGGCGTGTAAAACACAAGCACTGGTCATTTTATGCACTCTCGTTCTGCTGTTGTAGCTCCACCAACCTACCCTCTTTCAGTTGATAGACTTTGCTGGCCATGTTAATGGTTTCTTGGCGATGAGCAATCATAATCCGTGTGATGGGTAAGTGCTGAATTTGTTCACTTATTTTCGCTTCGTTGTCTTTATCTAAATGACTAGTTGCTTCATCCATAAACAACACGCAGGGCGATTGATACAATGAGCGAGCAAGAAGTAAACGCTGTACCTGCCCGCCCGATAAGTTTGATCCCATGTCCCCAACTAATGAGTTATAGCCCATAGTCATTTTGGTAATATCATCATGAATAGCCGCATGACGAGCACACGTCTCTATTTTTAAATAATTCGGCTGTGGGTCAAAAAAACTGATGTTATCAGCGATTGAGCCAGCTAACAGTGTGTCATCCTGCATTACTGCAGCTATTTGTTTGCGGTAGTTTTTAAGGCCAAGCTGAGTAATATCTTTGCCATCAAGCAACACAGTCCCTGAGGTTGGCTGTAATAACCCTAGCATTATTTTCATCAACGTAGTTTTACCCGCACCTGACGGACCCGTAATCGCAATCGAGTCACCGGAATTCAGCGTTAAATTAACATTGTTTAAAATCGGCACTTGCTCTTCACTGTAACTAAAGCAAATATTTTCGAGCGTAAGCTGACCTCTCACTTTACCTTCGTCATCACCTGTATAGGCCATTTCACCGTCACGATTAGCTTCTTGTTTCGTGAGTGCTATATCTGCAGTACGGTCTAAGTGTAAGCGCATCATTTTGAATTGAATGATTTGTTCAATTAAGTTGGCAAAGCGGCTGGTTAACTGGTTTTTATAAGCAATAAACGCCAGTACCATACCAACAGACAAGCTATTGCTCATAACTAGTAATGCAGCAAAGTAAATCACTAATACATTTTCAAGGCCAAATAACAGCTTGTTAAATGAATCAAAGCTAATGTTTAAACGCCCTAAACGAATTTCACTGTTTATTACCTCTGCATAACGGTTTTGCCAAATTCCTTGGCGCTGCGATTCATTACCAAACAATTTTATAGTTTGCATACCCCGAATATTTTCTAAAAAGTTCGATTGCTCTTTGGCAGATGATTGAATCATTTCTTCGGTGGCTTGATGTAGTGGACGATACAGCGCTAAACGTACCAAGGTATACAGTACAATTGCACCAACAACTACCGCAGTGAGTTTTAGCGAATAAATTAGCATCATAATCAATACGGTAATGCCCATTACGCCATCGACCAGTGTTTCTACAAACCCTGTAGTTATGCGCTCCCGTATTTGCGCTAATGAGCCAAAGCGCGAGACAATATCGCCAATATGGCGGGACTCAAAATAGTTCATTGGCAAGCGCAATAAGTGCCTGAGCAAATTCACGCCCATTTGCATATTGAGCAAACTCGAAAGCCGTAAAATTAGCCAACTTCGTACCGCATTAGTCACCACTGAAATTATCGCAATCAGAGCAAAACCCATGGCAAGTACCGTCAATAATGATTCATCAAAACTGATTAGTACTTCATCCACCACCCACTGCATATAATAAGGGGTCATCAAAGCAAATAATTGCAATACCAGTGACAACGCAATCAGTTTTATTAGCCCTGCTTTTAAGCCCTTCATCGAGCTCCAAAGTTGGGTAAACTTCATCTGTGCTTGTTCTTGTTTGGCTTCAAACTGACTGGTTGGAGTCAGTTCTAAACAAATCCCGGTAAAGTGTTTACTAAACTCATTACTATTTAAACTGCGTTTACCTACAGCAGGGTCGTTAATTGCAAATTTAGCTGCAACACCTTTGCCAGAGACTTTGGTCAGCACCACAAAGTGATTCATATCCCAATGCAATATACACGGCGTTTGCAGTTTATGCACTTCATCAAGCGAGCATTGTAGCGCACGGCTAGCTAACCCTAAATTATCACCTAGCTCAATCAGTTGTTGTAAGTTCATACCCTTTAGATTAGCCGAAAAGCGCTTTCGCATGGCAGGCATATCCAGCTTATGGCCGTGATAACTTGCCACCATTGCCACAGAGGCTAGGCCGCATTCAGCTATTTCGGATTGAAGGATAAGTGGTATATTTTTAATAAGAGTAAAATTTAAATTTGGTTCATTCATATTCTGCCTATTGCAATATCAGAACTTTGTCACTAAGTAATAATTAACAAGGTATGGATCTCAACTTAAATTAAATAAATATCTAACCTATGCTTTAGAGCATGTAGAGCGTTCCCAACAACTTTTTATAATCAGAGTTTTGAACTTACAACAACGCAACAAATGTAAATAAATTATAAGCAACATGAGCTAGTACCGCATAAGACAAGTTATTAAAAATTAATCTAATATAGCCAAGCAACATACCTACTAAGAAAATGGATATAAAAGTATGAAAATGTTCATATTGCCAATGCAGTAAGCTAAAGATGATTGCTATAACAGAAATTCTTATATGCGGTTGAATAAATTCAATTTTTTTATATAACCACCCTCTAAACACAAGCTCTTCAATTAAAGGAGCCACAACACAGGCTGCAAATAATAAGATAGCTAACGAAGCTGCACCACTCGTTAATGTTGCCGCTTCGGACATAAACCACTCACCCTCTAAAAGAAAATAATCGTCGACATACCCGAAAAAAAGCCAAAGACAAACCACCACAAAGAAAAGACATAATAAATTGAAAAAAATCACTTTTCTTAATTCTAAAAACTTTACTTTTTCTTTACACCCCCTCCCAGGAGTCACTGTAAACAAAATAGGAATAAAGAAAATAATAGATATAGAAATCGAGAGATAAGGTAACAAATCTAGACTGAGTCGATTGTAGTAGCTTGAAATAACCCTAACAGTCACCTCAGCTAAGAGTGTCGGAATAAAAAAAATAAAAAAAGAAGCTACTAAATAAAAAAATATATTCAAAATTCATACACCTCAAACATCAATACAATTTAATGCTTTCACTATATAAAAGGTTAAATATCGAAATTTATAGATTAGATATTTAACCTTTAATTATTCAGCCTTTAGTTAAAGACGGTTAGTAGCCGCCATTGGGTTGCTTGAGTTATGACTTGCTTGACTCCAATCTGCAGATATAGCAGCATCTAAAACTTTACCTGCTATATAAGAGAGAATAAAACCCCTCACTCCACCATTTACTTCATTAATTTCTTTTACGTTTAATTCACGCATAATGTTATACTCCATAAATCCGATGCTTTTTAGTTAAGTCATCGGGTTGTTAATATGCTCCCCTTCAATAAAGGTGAGCGATTAATAGGCTAGCTTTAGCTGCTCGCTAAAGTTAACTAAAGCTGGCCGTCTTTTTCGGTTGTTTGCATTTAGCAAACCACCAAAACTTTCAAATTTTTCTTTATTTTATAAAACGCTACACTTAACTTACGCGCCCTTTTAGGCTGTACAGTGGCTCGAGTAACCACTCGATTAATGTGCGTTGCTCCAACATAATATCTGCCTCAAACAACATGCCACTTTTCAGCTCAAACGCCTTACCATAGGCCTGCATTTGTTGTTGGCTGAGTGTCGCTCGCAAACGGTACACTGGCTCTTGCAGGGTAATAGGCAGGCGTATTTCATTTGGAGTAATGAGCGCCTTGTCGATGCGGATAATTTTGCTGTTAATAAAACCAAAGCGTTGGTAAGGGAAAGCATCAAAACGCAGGCGCGTATCGTTACCTAGTTGTATAAAGCCTGCTGAACGTGTTGGTAGCAGCAACTCTGCTACTAGCTCTGAGCCTTCGGGAATAATATGCAACAGTGGTTTGGCTTGGGTAAGTGTTTCGCCTTCAACCACTTGAATGCCAGTAACAACACCGCTGTTACTGGCTGTTATGGTATATTGATAGTTACTTTTAATTTGTGTGAGCTGGTTTTGAATATCCGCTTGTTGGCGCTTAAGACTATTTATACGCAAAGTATACTGCTGGGGCACGTTAGCAATATTAAAACTAAGTTGACTTAATTGATTTTCTTGCTGCATAAGCAAGCGCGCTAGGTTTTGTTTTTCTTGCTTAGCATCTAAGAGGGCTTGCTGCTGTTGCTCTCGCTCGATGTTTGATAAAAAGCCATTTTTATTAAGTTGATTAAGGTTGCTTTGTTGGCGGTTAAGTAGCCCTAATTTTTCATCAGCTAGAGCAAGTTGACTTTGTAATGCAGCTTGCTCATTAGTAAGTGCACGTTTTTGCGCGTGCAAGTTAAGTGACTCTTGCTTTTGTAGGGTAAGGTTTTGTGTTATCTCATCATTGAGCAACTGTATTTGCATACTTAGCTGCTCAACAAGCTGGGTGCTCAAGGCTATGCCTTGGCTGTTATTTTGCTGCACAATAATGGTCGCCAACGGCTGACCTTTAGTAACGGCATCACCCTCTTGTACAAATAGCAGCTCAATCATACCACCTTGACTAGCAAAGGTTTGGATTATCCCTTTATTGGGTATTAAAAACCCCCGTACTGTTTCCTTGCGGGAATACTCTGCTGTAAATAAAAAGCTTATCACTACAATCGCAATACATACCAAAACAAATACGATAAGTTTTATTGATAGTGGTTGTGCTAGCGTAATCACACCAGTTAAACGTTCACTTTGCTGAGCGACAGCTTCCTTTCTAAATAACATCCAGTTGATCCGCTAAGATTGTTCTAATTTATATTACACTAGAATTCAATTAACAATAAATCAACATAAAAGTCGAAAAATAAAATATTAATGCAAAAAACTAACTTATTTAGTTAGAAAAAATAAAAATACTAGCTCGATAAAATAGTCATCGGCAGGCTCAATATTGGATTTTCCGAATCGGCAAAGTGCATCATTACAGCTACATGCCCAACTACTACAATGGCATACATAACCGCTGAAAAACCTTGGCCATATTTATCTAGTGGCATTAAGTGTGAGTAGTGACGGCCTCGCCACTCAAATACAATTTCCAGCGCACCTACAAACAAAAAGAATACCAGTAACATTAAGCCAAATGTGTAGCTCAGCCATAAACCAAACAGTACACCGAGTAAACATACACTTAGGCCAATCCATGAACGCATTGAAAAGCTAATACTTTTTAATACATGCCCGCCATCAAGCGGTAAAATAGGTAACAAGTTAAATAAATTTAATAACGCACTAAGAACCGCCACACCTGCAAATATTTCCATCTCGGTGGCGTAATATAAAACGACACCCAGTACCGAGGTAATTAAACCAAATGCAGGTCCCATTAGCGATATAACTACATCTTGCCAACGAGTCGTTATTTTGTCGTCACTTACAGCTAGCCCACCTACAAATGGGATTAAGTAAATACCTTTGGTTTTTATGCCAAAGTATTTCATTGCTCGCACATGGCCGTATTCGTGTACAACTAAACACCCAATTAGCATTAATGCAAATTCTATACTAAATAACCACGCATAGCCTGCAACAGAAGCCCCTGCAAGCACCACTTTAATTACCTTAGCACTTTTAAAAAGCTTAAAACCTAATGCAGCCAGACCTAAAAAGCCTTTTTTAGGTGACCCATTTGTAGATGCTGGTAACGCAAGTTGTGTTGCAAATTGATCATCTACAAAGAGCGAAATGCTTTGCTCTTTCACCGCCGCTGTATCGATACCTATTACTTTGTTGTCGTAAGTAAATTGAAAATAGTTTTCACGAGGGTTATCAAAGGTAATGGCTTGTTGCGCGTGAAATACCTGCACAATTCTTTGCCCAGACACCATAAGCGAAAATGGTTGCTCGGCTAAAGTAAGATCTATTCTTATCATAATTAAGACCGTTTAAAATAATGGCGCTAGTATACCTAATCAGCTTAAAAACACGAGTGAAGGTGCTAGGTAACTATTTTCAAAATAAAAGTATTTGATACTGACAAAATAAAAAAACACTACTACTTTTATAGTAACTCCAAGCGATACATTGAAAGGGATAACAGTGGACAAAATAGTGCCTAATATTTTAGTTGTTGACGATTCAAAAGCAATTTTGATCGTTATGGAAGCTATACTTAACGAATTGGGTATGTCTAACACTATAACTACGTGCCTGAATGCAAAAGAAGCTCTTGAAAAAGTTAAAGAGGATATCAACTACTTTGATGCTATTTTTACTGATCTCAATATGCCCGAAATGGACGGCATGGAACTAATCCGCCACTTAGGAGAGTTACATTATCAAGGCGGTATTATAATTGTTTCTGAAATGGACCATAAAGTTATTAGCTTAGCTGCCAATCTCGCGAAACAACATAACGCTCACCTCATTGGTAATATTTCAAAGCCAGTGCAACTGTCTCAGGTTAGTAGGTTACTTATTAAAGTGGCGCAATTAAACAGCCACACTTTATTAAAAGAGTCAGCCATTTCACAAGATGAGCTTATTGATGCATTAAAAAACGATGAAATAACGCCTTTTTACCAACCAAAAATAAACGCTGATAACAATAAAATTGAAAGCGTTGAAGTCTTAGCACGTATTTTATCAAGTAAAGACGGCAATATTATTTTACCTAACCGTTTTATAAACACTGCCGAACAACACAACTTAATTAATCAAATTACATTTTCTCTTTTTGAAAAGGCCACCAGCGAATTCAAAAATATGAAAGCGCAACTAGGTCATGATTTTAAAATGGCATTTAATTTATCGCCAACTCAGCTCGACGACTTAAACTGCCCTAATAAATTACTGCTCATTTTAGAATTAAACCAACTCACGCCTAGTAACATAATTATAGAAATAACAGAACAACATGCACTCTCAAGCCTCATGCAATTAGAAACACTAAACAGATTAAGAATGCATGGCTTTGGTATATCGCTAGACGACTTTGGTGTTGGTTTTACTAATATGAATCAGCTTCGAAATCTTCCTTTTACTGAAATTAAAATAGACCGTTCACTTATTAGCCATATAGAAACAGATTTATTTTCTCAAGTGGTCGTAAGTTCGTTATTTAATATTACGAGTAAAGATAATTTAGACTTAGTAGCAGAAGGCGTTGAACGACCAGAAGAGCTCGTTTATTTAAGGCATTATAAAAGAAAACTAGCTATACAAGGTTTTTTATTTAGCCGCCCTAAACCACAAGACGAATTTATATCTTGGGCTAAAGATTGGCTGAAAACTGATGGCAGCCCCGCTTAAAGAGGTATTAATATTTAATCGGGGCTGGTTAACTAATTATCACCCCGAGTGTGTTTATCTTCTTCACTGACTATATGCGCACTACTTGCTAAACGTTTGTGCCAACGCTGCCTTGCTACTGCGCGCATATTAGTAGATTGGTCACGCTCATCTACAATCTCTAGCCCCATTAAAGCTTCAATCATATCCTCTAGCGTTACAATACCTTGCACGTCACCGTACTCATCTACAACTAGGCATATATGCGTGCGCTTTGTTAAAAGAGTTTGCAGTAACGACGATACATTTTGAGAACTCGGCACCGTATAAATAGGCTTAATCAATTTGCTAATTTTGTAATCGGTACCTAAACGGTGAAATGCCAGCATAATATCGTTTTTATGCACAAACCCAACAATATCGTCGCTGTCTTTATCAAATACCAATATACGAGAAAATGACGACGAGCCGTGATCGTTTAAATACTGATTCACTGTTAAGTCTTTGTGGATTTTAAAAATAACCGTTCGAGGCGTCATTAAGTCGCATAATTTTGCATGTCTAAAATGCAATAAATTACGAATTATTTCGGACTCATCCTGATGTAATGCACCCGACTCCGTACCTATATCAGCCATTGCCTCTATCTCTTGACGAATATAGTAAGCCTCATCGTGCTTTGGACCCATTAAATTTGTTAGCTTTTGTGCAAACCATACAAAAGGCTTTAGCAATATAACTAAAAACCTCAAAGCGTAAGTAACACTTGGCGTTAGAGCTCGCCAGTAATTAGCCCCCAAGGTTTTAGGAATAATTTCAGAAAGAATTAATACGAGGAATGTCATAATGGCTGATGCAATGCCTACAGCCGCATCGGAAAACACGACAGCTGCCTGTGCGCCTACCCCAGCAGCACCCGCAGTATGGGCAACCGTATTTAAAGTTAAAATAGCAGCTAAAGGCTGATCTATATTGTTTTTAAGTTTTTCGAGCTGTTTAGCAAGCTCAGGATGATCTTTCCTAAGTGATGCAACATAGCTGGGCGAAATACTTAATAACACAGCCTCCATCACAGAACATAAAAACGAAATAACAATCGCCACTACCATATAAACTATCAGTAAAGTCACTTTCTCTCCTCTATATTGGATATGTGAGCATGGTATCAATACATGCTATATTTGGCCAAACTTCCAATAATAATAGGCATAATAATGAAATTTAGCGCACCATGGTGTCATCAAAATAAGCTATTTAAGTACGCAGCAGCTCTTTTAACGCTTAGCAGCTTAAGCTTTGCTGCAATAGCTGCACCATTGGATAAATCAAAAATTCAGTTTATCGGCCCACTTGCCGAGGACATGCAGTTAAAGCCTTTTCAAACACCTCATGGCAATGCCATTATTAATAACCTATTGCCGCAGCTACAAGCAGACTCAGATAGTTTTTCTGTATTTGGGAAAAAACAAAACTGGCAGCCGTTTAATAAAATCAATGCGCTCACTTTAGGTGGGTTACAGGCACTAAAATTTAATATTGAAACAACCCGCTTTACACAAGGTACGCTTACCTTAAAAGGGATTGAGCAAGGTCAGTTATTTATTAATGGCGAACTACAAACAGGTGATAAAAATAGCTATAAGTTAGCTTTAAATAACAGTACTCACTCTATTTTAATAGTAGCCCAACAAGTAGCTAATTGGCACGATGTAACGCTTGATTTTGCACCTAAAAGCGACGTTGATAAAATTACGCTTAGCGCCTCACAAACAAAACGCTTATCTGCAAAACAATTGTTTGATGCCCCTACAATCAGTCAATTATCACTCGCACCTAATGCTAAGCAGTACGTTACTACTACTCGCACTTATAGCGATAAAACACAAAACCAAGCAAATACAGTTACTGTACTTAAAGATTCAGATACTCAAACGCTTTATCGCTTCGAAGCAGGCCAACCAAGTAACATTATTTGGAGTCCAGATAACCAATATTTAGTGTATTTGTTAAATGGTGAGCTTAAACAACTTAGCCGTAAAAACTTCTCAATAAAAACATTAGCAAACGATTTAGAAGGAGCCAATGGCTTTACCTTTTATAACGACACCAGCCTTTTGTTTAGCTGGTCTAAATCACCTGAGAACACTAACAGCTTAACTAAGCACTATAAAGGTCTACAAGATCGCTGGTCGTATGCACGTACCACCAGCCAAATTTATATGTTTGATACTAAAAGTGGTTTAACAAAAGCACTTAGCCAAGGTCCTCTTTCTTACAGCCTTGAAGATTCAAATAGTAACCGTGGCAAAATATTAATGAGCCGCCCAGTAATGGCAATGCAAGCATCAACCCACCCTGAAACAGAGTTAGTCGAACTCGATTTAAAATCAAATAAGCTTTCATCGCTTGGTAAATTCAAAACGTTTAATTTAGCTAAATATGCAAATAAAGACATTTATGTAATTGCAGGCCCTGACTTTAAAAATGGCGCAGGCAGAGCTCTACCAAAAGCAATGCTTGCTAATAACTACGACGGGCAACTTTACCTACTTACTGAAGGCGGTAAAAACGTAAAAGCACTTAGTAAACAATTCGATTCTGCTATTGGCCAACTGCAAGTTTTAGAAAACGGCGATGCGCTCATTAAAGTAACAGAGCAAGACACTCAACCGCTTTATCTATTTGATTTAAGTAAACAGCGCTTTAAAAAGTTAAATACAGGATTGGATATTGTTGAACAATTTAGTTACTCACACGACCGTAATACCGAAATTTTATTAAGTGGCACTAACGCTTTAGCGCCACAACAGCTAAAACGCCTTAACGTAAGTAAAAATAAAACAGATTTAATATGGGATTCAAAACCAAGTAGCTATGCAAATACACGACTCCCTACATTAGAGGAGTTTAATTTTAAAAATAAACATGGGGTTGAAATAACTGGCCGCGTTTATATTCCTAGCAATTTAGATAAAACTAAAAAGCACCCGGCGCTCGTGTATTACTACGGCGGCACTTCACCAGTTACGCGTGGTTTTACAGGTCGTTATCCGTTTAACTTATGGGCAGAAAATGGCTACGTTGTTTATGTAGTACAGCCTACTGGCGCAACAGGGTTTGGACAAAAGTTTTCAGCGCAGCATGTTAATGCCTGGGGCGACTACACTGCAGACGATATTATCGAAGGCACGCAAGCCTTTTTAAAGAAATACAACTATGTTGATAGTGAAAAGGTAGGAAATTTAGGGGCATCATACGGTGGCTTCATGACCATGTTATTGGCAACTAAAACCGATATATTTAGTGCTTCAATAGCTCATGCGGGTATTTCTAATATTACCTCGTATTGGGGTGAAGGTTGGTGGGGCTACTTATATTCTGGCGAAGCGTCAAAAAATAGCTTCCCATGGAATAACCCTGAGCTTTACAGCCAACATAGCCCTGTATTTCATGCCGACAAAGTAACAACACCTATGCTGCTTCTTCATGGTGATAGCGATACCAATGTACCTGTTGGCGAAAGCTTAACAATGTACACTGCGCTTAAACTGCTTAACAAGGACGTAGAATTAATCGAATACAAAGGCGCCGACCACCAAATTTTTGCACGCGATAAACGATTTGATTGGTGGAACACCATGCTCGCATACTTTGATAAAAAGCTAAAAGATGAACCTCAATGGTGGGACTCAATGTATAAAAATAACTGAGCCTGAACCTTTAAAATAACGACTTAATACAGATTTATTAATAGTAGTATTAATTATTTAGCACCTTTTAATTAGTTTAAAGGTGCTAACCTCATCCTCTAATAACGTCTTATACACCTTTGAAATATTAAGTTACTTAAAACTAATAAACCCCCTTCTCAGCATTTACCTAATGGTGCTACCATACAGAGCTATAAGCATTCAAAATAAAGTACTATGGCTATTAATGTTTTATTGGTTGAAGACGATGAACTACTCGTTAAACGCATCCAAAATCACTTTGCAGATACCGAATTTACAATAGAGGTAGACCCAACTGGCGCTGATGCACTTAACATTGTAAGGCAGCGGGTAAACCTGCGCGGTGCTATATCATTAGCCATAATTGACATTGTTTTGCCAAAGCGCGACGGGCTTCAGCTCGCAAAAGAATTAAACACACTTACCGATATTGGCGTTATTGTATTATCGAGTCGTGACTCCCAAGCCGATCGTATTGCAGGCCTTGCACAAGGTGCTGATGACTATATTTGTAAGCCCGTCGATTTACTGGAGTTAGAACTTCGCATGCGCGCGCTCTATAAGCGTGTTGCCGTTAACCTAGAAGACGACGAAAGCGAAGAGTTTATAGAATATGCTGACTTTAAGCTTCACCCCGATAACCGCACACTAATTACTGCTGCAGGCGTTGAATCACGCTTAACTGAAGCCGAACATAAAGTGCTTATTTGCTTAATTAGTAATGCAGGTAAAGCCACATCCCGTGAAAAAATATCAGAAGAAATAGGCCAGCCCGATTGGAGTCCAAACGATCGTACTGTTGATGTGCTGATTGGTCGTTTACGTAAAAAATTAAATGACGAAAAAGATCAAAAACGTATTGTTACCGTTCGCGGTAAAGGCTATATGCTCTCTATTTAATATTTAGTTAATTGCGCAATAAGGCGCTCAAATGCACGGTAATTAAGAGCTTCCTTAAGCTCATTTAAACTAATATTTTCAGCCCCCTTTAAATCACTAATAGTTCGCGCCACCTTAATTACTCTATGATAAGAGCGTGGCGATAAAGACAACTTTTCGCTTGCTCTGGCTAAAAACTGCAACTCTGCTAGCGCCAGTACACAGTGCACACTCATTTCTTTATTATTAAGCCTTGCATTAACCTTACCTTGGCGTTTTAGCTGTAGGTAATAAGCCGCTTCAACTCTTGCTCTAACCTCAGCACTACTTTCCTCTGGCTGAGTACTTTGTAGTTCAACGCTCGTTAGACGAGGCAGTTCTATTTGCAAATCAATACGGTCAATAAAAGGTCCTGATACTCGCGATAAATAACGCATAACTTGATCGGGAGTTGCCCGCTTATCTGTATGACTCCCTGTTGGGCTTGGATTTAATGCTGTAATAAGCTGAAACTGCGCCGGAAACTCCATTTGCCTAGCTGCACGTGAAATAGTAACTGTACCGGTTTCCATTGGCTCACGCAGTGAATCAAGTACCTTACGCTCGAATTCCGGTAACTCATCTAAGAAGAGCACACCGTTATGTGCCAGAGAAATTTCACCAGGTTTGGGATTCGAAGAGCCCCCCACCAAGGCAACAGCTGAACAAGTATGATGTGGATTACGAAATGGCCGCTGTCGCCAATTAGTTAAATCTATGGATTGTCCAATAATAGAGTAAAGCGCAGCTGTTGAAATAGCTTCATCGTCCGACATAGTAGGCATAATTGTAGCCATTCGCTGGGCAAGCATTGATTTACCAGTGCCAGGAGGCCCTAAAAATAATAAATTATGCCCGCCAGCTGCAGCAATTTCGAGTACTCGCTTTGCACCGGGCTGACCTTTCACATCGCTTAAATCGAGTAAAAAGTCAGGGGCTTGTGTGCAGTCGGGGTACTCTATATTCAATGGTAAGGGTTGTTGATTAAGTAAGTCCCCCCACACTTCTTGAATAGAGCTTACGGCTTTGCGTTTAACGCCATTAACTAGGCTTGCTAGGCTGTCGTTTGCAAGAGGTAAAAAGCAGCAACGATCTTGCTCTTTTGCAGCAAGTACCGAAGGTAAAATAGCGTTTACACCACGCACCTCACCATTAAGAGCAAGCTCACCATAAAACTCGTACTTATGAATATCAGGGCACACTATTTGCCCAGAGGCGACTAAAATACCCACCGCAATAGCAAGATCAAACCGGCCACCATCTTTTGGCAAGTCAGCTGGGGCTAAATTTACGGTTATTCGTTGGTCGGGAAAACCAAATTGAGAGTTTTCGAGTGCGCTACGCACTCTGTCTTTTGATTCTTTAACGGACGCTTCAGGCAGGCCTACAATATGAAAAGCGGGTAACCCATTGCCTAGGTGAACTTCTACAATAACTTCAGGGGCATTTATACCCACTTGAGCACGAGAAAATATACGAGCTAACGACATTCCTTATCCTAGTAAATGGTGTGATTACACCAGTTTAGTCAGGATATTTAAAAACGTGTAATGTGATTTGCCATTTTATAGCAGCCAAACGAAGTAATAAGGTCATTAACATACCTAATACCATCGCCATTTCGGTTGCTAACGAAAAACTAATGCCCAGCGTATAAACAGTGCCACCCGCTATACAGGTAATAGCGTAAAGCTCACCTTTTAATAGCATAGGGATCTCGCGTGCAAGCACATCTCGAATTAATCCACCAAAGCAGCCTGTAATTACAGCCATAATTACCGCAGTCATATCGGGCATACCAACAAGCTGCGCTTTTTGTGCCCCCATTACTGCAAAAAAAGCTAAACCAAACGCATCCGCTGTTTGTAAAATATAATGAGGTATCGGCTTTTGTTTATTTATAAGGCGTGTTGTAACAAATACTGAAGCTAGTATGGCAAAAAAGTAACTTTGATCGTGTAACCAAAACACAGGAACATCTAAAATTAGATCTCGCACTGTACCACCACCAATAGCAGTTACTGTCGCTAAAACTACGACCCCAAAGCCATCCATTTTTTTCTCGTACGCTAGCAAAGTGCCCGATACAGCAAACACCGCAATGCCTATTAAATCAAACCAGTGGTAAAGTTCAGTCATATTTGTAACAACCCAAAAATATTTGTGCCGTTTTAACACAAACTAAACAAAGTTTTAAGTAATAACGATTTATTTTAAGTCGTTTATAACTTTTGTGAAGTGTATCTCAGGGGACGGGAGCTTGTGCTTATGAGTAGTGAATGCCTCATGCTGTGAAGACGATCTTTAACCTATAAGCTAAATCACCACACTCATCAAATTTCAGGCATAAAAAAACACGCTTTAAGTGTGTCGTTTCATTCTTATTTATTTCAATGGTTGCGGGAGCCTGAGTTTGTAAAAAGCGGACCGACGACCTTCGGGTTATGAGCCACAATATACACACCAAATTTTAGACATA